>CAZREP010000054.1:0-14348 GCA_964599035.1 uncultured Terrimonas sp.
CCACAAGGCCACATCGGCCTTGTGGCAACAGAACTGGCAGGAAGCCAAAGCTCAGGCTGAGGCCGTAATTGCGCAAACCGGAACCCATAGCCTGGTTGCTCAAACCGGGCTGGTTTTTCGCGGGGATTTAAAGAATACTGAAAACCTGTGGGTATTGCAATGGAAGAGAAATGAGAATGGCAAGGCGCATAAAATAAATTTTAATCTTATGCCGAACTATGCTGAACTAACTCCAGGTTCAAAATATTCCATTGAACAGGGAGGACGGGGATTTGGATGGCTTACATTAAATAACTACCTGCGCGACCTGCTTGCAGCTGATCCGAATGATACCAGGATAAAAGGCGCTTACTATATAAAGGATTATGTATTCAACGATGCTGCTACTTTACCAACCGGGCAGGTACTGGGCGCTGTGCTGAATTTTGCGCCAACTACACCATGGAAAGAGTTTGATGAATCGGCCGCAAACCGCAATGGTTTTTTTATACGTATGAATGCCGGCTGTAAAAAATATTTTCCTGATGACGGAATACCCACAGAAGATAACCAGACCAAAAATATTGCTGTTTTTCGTTTGGCAGAAACGATGCTGTTTGCAGCAGAGGCTAATTTAATGCTGGGCAATATCGGAACGTCAACAGATGGTGCAACAGCAGGAACTGCCCTGGGTCAGTTAAATGCCGTACGGGTAAGAGCAGGTACCGAACGGGCAACAGCCATTACTATAGATTCCGTTTTAAATGAGCAGGCAAGAGAATTGGCCTTTGAAGGTAAACGATTATATATGTTAAAGCGTTTGGGTTTACTCTACAACTACATTGTTGATCACTCGGGATACGGCATGCCCGGAGATCTCAGCCCCGAAAATTCAACAGCCGGAGGCGCCGATAATACGCCGGAAAAGCCATTACCCTACAGGACTGATGCAAGGAGGGCTATGCAACCGCATATGGTTAATTGGCCTATACCCCGGGCAGAAATGAATTTGCTGGGGCCGGACTATCCGCAAAATACGGGGTATTAATATTTGACCGTTTTTAAAAAGTCATAAGCAATCCCGAAAGAAGGGGTGCGAGCATCCCTTCTTTAAATTATATTTAAATAGCCTCTTTTAAATTCAGATACTTCTTTTGATACGCTTTTGCTGTCAGTCCTGTAATAAGCCTGAATTGCCTGTTAAAATGTGAAATATTGTTATAGCCCGTACTGTATGCTATTTGAGTGATGGTTTTATCGCTTGTAACCAGGAGCTTACAAGCATTTGAAATTCTAACCTCATTTAGAAACTGGGAGAAAGTTTTATGTGTGCGACTTTTAAAATAGCGGCAGAAAGAGGATTTGGAAAGATTAGAGAAAGCAGCTATTTCTTCAATTTTAATTTCACTGGAATAGTTTTCTGTAATAAAATTCATGACTTTGTTTAACCTTTCGGTATCCAGAGAGCTGAAAGTATTGGCCAACCCCGGGCCGGATAAGAGTTCATACTCTTCCGTTCCTGCAATTGCTTGAAGTGTCTTCAAGAAGAGTATTAATCTATCAATACTCTTCGCGTTAACAACCTCTTTTACCAGGGTGGATATTTCCTTATGGTCTTTCCCCCGAATTAACACACCCTGCCTGCCACGCACGAAAAGTTGTTTAACCGATGATAGTTCAGGCAAATCGAAAAAACCTTTTTTTAAAGCATCTTCGAGGAAATGAATTACATATACATCCACGAAAAGACTTTTATTCCCCTGATAAAAATCATTGTCATTTTTCCATACATGAGGTAAATTCGAACTGATAAACATTAAATCTCCATCATTAAAGTTTCCTATGTGGTTTCCCATAAACCGGATACCATAACTTTTTTCCACGAAAATAATTTCGTGTTCCGGATGATAATGCCAGGGGTAATCCATGTAAGGAGTGATCTCTCTTTTTACCGTAATTGAAGAAGTATAGGCGGATGGTATCTTCTCAAGTTTGGGTTGCATAAATTGCATTTTATTAACAATAATTGCAAAAAGAGAGCTTTTTTTCTGTAAAAATAGTGTTTTTTAATGGTAAAAGTGTATGGAAGAAAGTACAGGCAGAATCTTTTATAACCAACAATAGTATCATATATGCCACGGATACACGAATAGGTTTTAATTTATTATTCGTGCATTCTGTACAACTTCCTATGGAGGCACTGATAATGAGACTGTTGAAAAAAGCATTAGCAATCTCCTTTTGAGTTAGCTTCAACTTCGTTACTTATCGTTTTTAGGTTTTTGATTTGCTGATTTTTTATTCTTCTTCCTTTTGCTCGTGCAAAAGGAAGGCAAAAGCACGCCGGTAAACCCAGCCCCGTCCGTCAGGCGGGGGATTTCGGGCGGCTTTTTGTGTTACTTTTTTCCGCAAAAAAGGTAACAAAGAAGAAAATAACGGGTTTGTAGTTAGTGGCTATATCCCTGTTGTATCCATAAATCATCCCGCATTCTGCGGGACGATGGAATTCGTGGTATAGAAAGAAGATGTATGACTGTCAATAAGCAAGTCCTAAATAACAGTTGTAAAAGTGTTCTCAATTGTATAGGGTATCTCTTATCATCTATTCCTGCAGGCGCAGCTCTTTATCAAAAAGACTGTAAAACCTGCTGCTGGCGGTATCTGCAATATTCCCGTTTGCTGTTTTATAAATAAAATAAGCGGAAATATCCTGTCTTTGTTCAGTGAAAGCTAACGCTTTCTGCAACCCCATGGTCATCAGCACATTATCATAAGCATCGGCCGTAATCGCATCTTTCGCAAAAACAGTAACGCTCACGAGGTCATTTTGAGTGGGATAGCCGGTCCGGGGATCTATGGTATGGCTGAACTTTTTGCCGTTGCTTTCATGAAATTTCCTGTAGTTGCCAGAGGTGGTAACTGCCCCCTCATTAACCATAATGATCTTTTGTATAACAGGAGCCTCAAAAGCATAGTTGCCCGGGGCCTCAATGCCTATTTTCATTTTTATATTGCCGGGTTGCTTTCTTCCCCTTACCCTGATCTCTCCACCGATCTCGACTATATAATCGCTAATGCCATGCTGTTCCAGGAAATTGGCAACCACATCCACGCTGTAACCCTGGGCTATCCCGTCTACATCCACGGTAATGCATGGCTTTGCTTTCACCAGCCGGTTGCCCTTCAGCTTTATCTTGTCTGTTCCCACGCATGCAAGCAACGACCGCACCCGTGCAGAGTCGGGATATTTTTTTACAGGTTTGGCGCTAAAGCCCCAGGCCTGCACCAATGGCTGCACGGTAATGTCGAACAACCCGCCCGACTCCCGCCAGGTTTCTATGGATTTATGCACTACTGCAGCCAAATGATCATCAATCACAATCCCTTTCTTCGATGCGTTAAACCTGCTGACCAGCGAAAAGGGTTTATATATGGAGAGGGAGCTGTCTAAACGGGTTAAAATACTGTCTACCTGCAACTGCTTCACCGCACTGTCTGCTGCATAATAAGTAACCTGCCAGGTAGTACCCTGGGCGAAGCCGCTCATTTGTATTTTCAGGAGATCATTGCTCCCATTATAAGAACGAAAGAAAAGGAAAAGGAAAACCAGTGGTGACGTATACCAGATCATGTTTCAAATATAGCATATTATGCTTTATTGGTAATATAACACTTTAGGGTACTATGGCTGAAGCGACAGTAGCACAAAAGCTACATCAATGCTCCTTCCCGAAAACGGGCTGTAATCGTTTTCGGGTGGCTTTTGGTTACTTTTTCCACAAAAAGTAACAGAAGAACAAAACAAAAAATAGGAGGTATATATAATTAACACAGCAGGTGTGCGCCCACAAAACAGCTGAAATACACCATTGTAAAAAATATGGATTTTCAAATTGTTGCGGATGGCGTATATATAATTTTCGCTTTTACTCAACTCCATTCATCCCGTGCATATTGGTGAGGATTTCACGCAACGAACGCAAAGGTGCAGCGAACGCAAAGAAAACAACAAAGCAAATACACAGAATGCCAACCAGAAGACCTCTTATTTCCGGCGGAAGCTGTCGCCTATAAAAGCCAGCGCATCGGTAATGCCGGTGCGCCAGTAGCTCCAGCTATGGGCGCCGTCGCGCACCCGGTATTCGTGTGCTACCAGCTTGGAGCGCAGGGCAATATGCAATAAGGCATTTCCCTTGGCCAAAAAATCGTCATCGCCACAATCAATCCAGTAACGCACTTTATTGAGCTCTGCTCCTGATGTCTTTTCAATAATGGCCAACGCCGAATGATCATACCATGCCTTAGTCAGCCTGGCTTTGCCCTTTAATCTACGTCCATAGAGCTGGCCAAACATACGATCCCATTGTGCGTCCGGCATATTTTCCATTTCATCATCGCTGAAAACCGCAGCGCTCAAAGGTGCAGCCGCAGCAAAGTATTCGGGATGCTTCAAAGCATACATCAGCGAACCGTACCCGCCCATTGAAAGTCCGGCAACAGCCCGGTATTCCTTTTGTGATTTTATGCGGTATGCTTTTTCAACAGCAGGAATGAATTCTTTAAAAAAGAAGTCTTCATATTTTTCTTTCCCGTCGTATGAATTGATATACCAGCTCGAATCCGCATCGGGCATAATAATGATCATCGGCGGTATGGTTCCCTCGGCAATAGCTTTGTCGGCATACCGGTTGATCTCGCCAAACTGCAGCCAGCCCGTATTATCATCCGTATAGCCATGCAGCAGGTATACCACAGGGTAAGCTCTTTGCGAGAGCGTGTAATCAGCAGGCAGGTACACCGTATAGTGAACACTTCTTCCCAACACAGCGCTGGTAACTTTAGCGTCCTCAATTACTTTCCCATGCTGTTGGGAATAGACCACAGGTATAGCACAGAGGAAAACAAAGCATAAAAGATAAACCTTCATATGATTTCTGATTTGAAATTTGATATTTGAAATTTGAAATCTCAAATTTCAAATACATTTTAAGGCGCCGGCGTAAAAGTATAGCTGAGCACCCTTTCTTCATAGTTGGCTAAAGTATAAACCACCAGGGTACCGTTTTTACGGACGAACGTATACCTGAACCTGTCGGTGTTCCGCTCTTTTTTACTGGCCTTCCTGAACCAGCGCTCCAGGTCGTAACGCGTAGTATTGTATACCTGTATTTTTTTTATTTTGTTGGTACTGATCGTCTTGTTGTTATAATCCGTATTGCCTTCAACAGGTTCAAATATGGCCGGGCGGTATAAAAAGCTGCTTACGGTGTGGCTGCTGTCGAAAGTTACGGTAAGTGTATCTCCCAGATAGCCGTAGATATACCGCTCCCCTTTTTCACTGATATTTTTTTTAGTGGGTTCTCCAAATATCCTGACGGTTTCACCCGGCATGGTGACACCTTTTTCCAGCTTGCGCACATCATTTTCTTCAATAGGATGATAAATGGCGAAGGGGGTATTGGCAGGGTTATATCGCTTACTGCATCCCGCTAGTATCACTGCCATCAGGGCAATAATTAATAAATGTTTTGTCATAAGAAAGTTATTTACGTTCATCAATCATTAACTGTAGCTCACACATTCTTTCAGTTCTTTTTCCGTATATGCCAGTCCGTATTGTTTCAGCACATCATCAGGCACACCATTCCATTGATTGGGCTGGTTCCCCTTATATCCTATATCTTCAATTCCAATTTTGGAAGTATAAAATCCGGTGCAGGTAAGATTACGCATCAGGGTAAAAAAGGAGACGCCCTGCGACATTTCAGGCTTTGCTTTTTTAGGCCAGGCAATATCATCTACCACCTGCATGCGCTGCACCTGGTCGCAATCCTTAAATGTTTTCTGAAAGCGCTGGTAGCACTGCCTGTCTATCCAACGCAGACCGCCACGCATGGGCACCTGGTGTGAAGGCATATCTTTTACAATAAATTCTATAAAGTTGGGCACACCGGCATCCGTAGCGCTGCCGCTTACTTCATCTTTTGGAATAATGATATCCGCCAGGATAGCAATGGTTGCCATTTCATGCTCAGTAAAAAATGTGGTAGACACTACCTTGTTGTAATGTTCTATTTCTTCCGGTTGCCTGTCGGGACCCGCAGCGGAAGTGCCGCTGCCTGAAGCGGCTGTAGTGGTGGCACCGGTCTCCTTTTTATCCGGCAGCTTGCATGCGTCGAATAAAACGGTGGAAGACAGGGAGCCCAGCCCGATTATTTTTAGTGATTTTCTTCTGTCCATATCTGAAAAATTTTGAGAGTAATAAGTTTAATGCGCCTGCAGCGATCAAAGATTCTGCTTCTTTAATTCATCAATGATGTACTCCGATGCACGCATAGACAGGGCAAGGATCGTCCAGGTGATATTTTTATCGGCCTGGGAAGTAAATGCCGCCCCGTCTACCACGAAGAGGTTCTTGCAGTCATGCGCCTGGTTCCATTTATTAAGGGCCGAAGTTTTGGGATCACTGCCCATTCTTGCCGTGCCTCCTTCATGAATGATCTTACCGGGTGATTCCAGCCCGTATTTATTTTCCGGGCCATCATTGCCGCCCCAGGTAATTACGGCCCCCATCTTATGCATGATCTCTTTGAAAGTTTCCTTCATGTGCTTAGCCTGCTTCACCTCGTAATCGCTCCATTTCACATTGAACCGTAATACGGGAATACCGTATTTATCTACTACTTTGGGATCTATCTCACAATAATTATCATGCCTTGGTACAGCTTCCCCACGCCCGGCCATGCCCACGCTGGCGCCATAAAAAAACCGTTGATCTTCTTTTAAAGAAGCGCCATAGCCCCCGGCTTCCTTTTTCTTCCCATTTACTTCATAAGTGCCATTCATGCCTTCAATACCAAACCCGAAACCATAGGAAGGCATTCCCATACCTCCCCAATACTCAATATGATAACCGCGGGGGAAATCCAGCTTTTTGTTATCTACCCACCATGGAGAGTACACATGCATACCTCCTACGCCATCTTCGTTGTAACGCTTCCTGCCAAACAGCTTGGGAAGATATCCTCCCAAAGCCGCACCGGTAGAATCATGCAGGTACCTTCCCACCACATCGCTGGAGTTAGCCAGCCCGTTGGGATGACGTGCCGATTTGGAATTGAGCATCAGCCTTGATGTTTCACAGGCACTGGCAGCGAGTATCACTACTTTACCATTTACCTGGTACTCATTCATATCTTCTTTATTTACATAAGACACGCCGGTAGCTAACCCCTGGTCGTTGGTAACAACCTCCCTGGCCATGGCATTGGCAATAACATCCACATTTCCCGTAGCAAGCGCGGGGTTTACCAGCACAGAGCCGGAAGAAAAGTCGGCATAAAACTGGCATGATCTTCCACATTGCCCGCAATACACGCACACTCCCCTTTCATTGTTGATCGTTTTGGTAAGCATCGAAAGTCTTCCGGGAATCACCGGTACGCCGGACCTTATGGCAGCGTCTTTTATAAAGAGCTCGTGCAGCCGGGGTTTGGGAGGCGGCAGAAAAAACCCGTCCGGATCATTCTCCAGTCCTTCATTGGTGCCAAATACACCGATGAGTTTGTCTACCCTGTCGTAAAAGGGCTTAACATCTTCATATCCTATAGGCCAGTTTTCGCCCAGCCCGTCAATGCTTTTTCTTTTAAAGTCTTTGGGACCAAAGCGCAGGGAAATACGTCCCCAGTGGTTCGTGCGCCCGCCCATCATGCGGGCCCTGAACCAGTCCCACTCCGTACCGGATGCCCTGGTATAAGGCTCTCCTTCGATCTCCCATCCTCCATAACACGCATCAAAATCACCAAAAGGGCGATATTTTGTGCTGGAGCCACGGCGGGGTGATTCGTAAGGCCACTTAAACTGGGTAACATTTTTTTTAGGGTCAAAGAGGGCACCAGCCTCCAGGAGGCAAACTTTAATGCCGGCATTTGCCAGGATGTAAGCAGCCATTCCCCCTCCTGCACCGGAGCCCACAATAACCACATCATAGCTCTTGGGATTAGCTTTAATCTGAAAATCTCCCATACATTGATCTGTATTAAAAAAATTCTTTACAAGTGAGTCCTAAATGTAGCACTTTATCTAAAATGTAAATCGTTTTTTTTGCCTTGCATACAGCATACTCACCGGTATCCTGGTGAGATAAAGACCAGACCACTTACCTTTATCCCAATTCAATTCCATATGTCAATTATAATAGGCGCAGATATCGGCACCTCAAATATAAAAGTTATTGCTTTTAAAAATACGCATGAGGCAGGGCTATCTGAAATAGCACCCTGTGCTGTTATACAGTCCTCTCCCGGACGATCAGAACAGGATCCTGAGCTGATTTTACGATCTGTTAACCGCTTGCTGAAAAAAGTAATATCGCAATTGAATGGGGACACGATCAGTGGCATCTGCTTCAGCGCTGCCATGCACAGCATCATAGCCGTTGACAGGCATGGTAAACCTTTGACCAATGCCATTTTATGGAGCGATACAAGAAGCTGGAAGGAAGCAAAGCATTTACAGGAAACAAGGGTGGCTGAACAATTGTACCCACAAACCGGCGTACCTGTGCATCCTGCATTACCCCTATGTAAAATAATGTGGATGAAAGAAAATGCGCCGGAGATATTCGAAAAAGCACACAAATTTATCTCGCTGAAAGAATACCTGTTCTTTCAATGGTTCAGGAAATACATTATCGACCATTCCATTGCCGGGGCTACAGGCATGCAGGACATTCACAGTTTACAATGGAGTGCAGCCGCATTGAAGCAGGCGGACATACGCGAAGATCAACTCTCGCAAATAGTACCAGTAACACATATAGAAAGGGAGCTGACCCCAACGTACCGCAAATATTTCGGTACCGGAAATATTCCCTTCATTATTGGCTCAAGCGACGGTTGCCTGGCCAATACGGGAAGCGGTGTTTTTGATGCAGATAAGGCGGCTTTGACCATTGGTACCAGTGGGGCAGTACGCACAACCGTTTCCGCAGCAGCGCTTAACGGATCACCTACCTTATTTTGCTACCCCTTATTAAAAGATGTTTTTATAAAAGGTGGTGCAGTGAATAACGGTGGAAATACCCTGAGCTGGTTCGCTGGGAGCTTTCCAAACGACAAGCCCCAATCGGAAAGCAATTATGCCTCATTGGTAGAAGAGACACATACCGTAAACGCCGGTTCAGGGGGACTGATCTTTTTACCCTATCTCCATGGTGAACGCGCCCCACTATGGGATGCAACGGCGAGAGGGGTTTTCTTTGGTATCAATAGTCTCCATCGCCGTCCCCATTTTGCACGTGCGGTGCTAGAAGGTATCAGCTATGCTCTATACGATGTTTTCTGCGAGCTCTCCAAACAACATGATGACATTAAAACCATTTATGCCAGCGGGGGATTTGTGCAAAGTAACCCGTGGGTACAGATGATAGCGGACATATTCAATAAAGAAGTGGTGGTGAGCGACCAGTCAGATGCATCTGCCATGGGGGCTGCAATGCTGGGATGGCATGCAACCGGTGCTGCCAAAAGTATTCAGGAATTGTGCCCGCCAGCAGGAAACGGTAAAGCATTTACTCCCGACAGGGAAAAGCATAAAATTTATATGCAGCATTTCGCCGTCTTCCGGTCGCTGTACCGGGCATTGCAAAAAGAATTTTCCAAGCTGCAAGACCTGTGAGAAATTACAGGGCCGCAAACTGAAGATGGGTAACCCATCTATATGGGACCGACATTAAGATTGCCGAGCTATACGCATCTTTTCTTCCATAGTACATTTACCAGGCGCAGCACGCCAAAATATTTGTAGCCACAAAAGTTTTCAACACCTTTCCTCTAAGCCGCAGCGCGGCGTAATATTAATTATTCGATAAATTTGAGATATAAACACCTGCTATGGCTAACACCTACACATAATGTTATTTCCATTTGATATTCGCTCCCAAAAACCGGGATGCTTTAATTAAAAAGGAATGGAAAGATGAATTGGAAAAATAGGAGTATCTATTTGACTTTTTTGATCAGGAATGATAGTCAAGTTATATGAAACAAGGTTTAATATTACGGCGCTTCGCACCTTTTACTTTTCTCTGTTTTTTCCTACAAATATTATTGCTGCCACGCAGCTTATCTGCCGGTTACATTAGTGATGTGTTAAGTATAATATGTCGTATAGTACAGGTGAATGGGCAATGGTGAATGGTGAATAAATTCACTATTCACTTATTCACTATTCACAAAATGATGCGGTATGCCATGGTTAACATAACATTAGTTGTGTCGCAAAGCAGAAAAACCAGCAGGGCTGCAAATCTCACAGATCCTGCACAATTTGCTTTACCGTGTCAATGGTATATTCAATTTCTTCGGCAGTGGTAAACCTTCCCAACCCAAAACGGATAGAACTGCCGGCAAGATCATCCTCCAATCCCATTGCCTTTAAAACATGTGAAGGTTCGGGGTTGGCAGAGGTACAGGCAGAGCCGGAGGATACCGCTATGGTACGGTTGATCTCCGTGAGCAGCCGGTTGCCGGGGATGCCCGCAAAAGATAAATTGGTTACATTAGGCAGTCGGTGGAGCATATTGCCGTTTACCGCAATCCCACCAAGTTGCGTTAATCCTTCCTCCAGACGGTCTCTCAGTGCTCCGATCCGCTGTGCCTCTTCCTGCATTTGCCCTATACACAACGCACAGGCATTGCCTAATCCTGCAATGCCGGGCACATTCAATGTTCCGCTGCGTATGCCTTTTTCATGTCCACCTCCGTCTATTTGTGCCACGAGCCGCACCCTTGGTCCTTTTCTCCTTACATATAATGCGCCCACACCTTTAGGACCGTAGATCTTATGGGCGGATAAACAGAGCATGTCTATCTGATCATCGGTTACATTAACAGGTATTTTGCCTACAGCCTGCGTGGCATCTGTAAAGAAGATAATTCCTCGCTGCTTAGCGATCTTACCTATCTCTCTTACCGGCTGCAACAGTCCTGTTTCGTTGTTGGCCACCATAATGCAGATAAGGATCGTATCCTCGCGGATAGCCGATTGCAAAGTGCCTGCATCAATCGTTCCATCGCGGTTCACAGGCAGGTAAGTTATTTCAGCGCCCCGCTTTTCCAAATGTGCAGCGGTGTCCAGCACGGCCTTATGTTCCGTTGCACAGGTAATGATATGCCTTCCTTTGGAAGCATACATTTCAAAAGCGCCTTTCATAGCCAGGTTGATGGCTTCCGTTGCGCCCGAAGTAAAAATAATTTCGGAAGGACCGGCACTGATCAGTTGCGCCACCTGCTCCCTCGCCTGTGTTACCGCTTCTTCAGCTACCCATCCAAAGCTGTGGCTGCGGCTGGCAGCATTCCCAAAATGTTCCGTAAAATAAGGGAGCATAGCCTGCAGCACCTGCGGATCAACCGGCGTAGTGGCGTTGTTGTCGAGATATATGGGCAACTTCAACATACTTGTTGCAAATGGGTATGCTCAAAATTACAGAGAGAATGTGGGAAAATGGGGAAATGTGGAAATGTGAGAATGTGGAAATTTGAAAATGGGCGGTTGGCACGCGACGAAGGAGCGTCAGACCGCGAATAAATGTGAAAATGGGAGAACATGAGAATGTGGAAATGGGGTGTTGATCATCAGCGGATTTCTGATTTCTGATTCGTTGATTTCTGATTTTGAAATTTATTTGGTTCTTGTCATTTGATTCTTGGTGCTTTGAGGTATCAGGTATGATTTCTGATTTGAATTTCATTTAGTCCTTAATGCTTTCTTTTCGGATTTCGGATTTAATCATATTCGAGCTTCATTATTTATTTGGTTCTTGTGATTTGTTATTTGGTGCTTTGTTCCTTGTTTCACGCAGCGGGCGCAAAGGAGCAACGACCACAAAGGATGATACATCATCCATGTTGCTTCACCTATTCTTCGAATTTCGGATTTATTGATTTCGGAATTTATTTGGCATTTGTCTTTTGGTTCTTCGGTGCTTTACAGCAATATCACTTTTCCTCATACGCCATATTGTGCACGCTGGCTACCGCCCGGCCGGAAGGATCATTAAGGTTCTGGAAAGATTTATCCCATGCCAGCGCCTCCGGCGTGCTGCAGGCTACAGAAGGCACCGATGGCACACAGGCGGCCGCCGCATCGGAAGGGAAATGCTCGCTGAATATAGAACGGTAATGATATTCTTCCTTCGACATCGGGGGATTGATGGGAAAACGATACCTGGCATTTGCCAGTTGTTCATCCGTAACCTTCAGGCTGGCTACGGTTTTGAGCGTATCGATCCAGCTATAGCCCACGCCGTCGGAAAACTGTTCTTTCTGGCGCCATGCAATACTTTCAGGAAGGTAATCTTCAAATGCTTTACGCAGTATCCATTTTTCTATTTTACCATCGACCGCCATTTTATCTGCAGGGTTCAACCTCATGGCTACATCCATAAATTCCTTATCGAGGAAAGGAACGCGGCCTTCAATACCCCAGGCAGCGAGGGATTTATTGGCCCGGAGGCAGTCATATAAATGCAGCTTGCCTAATTTACGAACGGTTTCTTCATGGAATGCCCTGGGATTGGGTGCTTTATGAAAATAAAGATAGCCGCCAAACAGCTCATCCGAACCCTCACCCGACAGTACCATTTTTATACCCATGGACTTGATGATCCGCGCCATCAGGTACATAGGAGTGGAAGCACGGACAGTAGTAACATCATAAGTCTCCAAATGATAGATCACGTCGCGTACGGCATCCAGTCCTTCCTGTATGGTAAAATGAATTTCATGATGCACGGTGCCGATATGATCTGCCGCCTTTTGGGCTGCCGCCAGGTCAGGGGAGCCCTTAAGCCCCACAGCAAAGGAATGCAGCTGCGGATACCAGGCAGCCTGCGTATCGCCCGACTCTACCCTTTTGGCAGCAAACTTTTTGGTTACCGCTGCAATAATGGAGGAATCGAGTCCACCCGACAATAGCACTCCGTAAGGCACATCACTCATCAACTGGCGGTGCACGGCATCTTCAAGCGCTTTACGCAAAGCTCCTATATCTGAAACATTGTCTTTTACATTTTCATACTGCTCCCAATCCCGTTTGTACCAACGCTTCAGCTCATAGCCGCCGTCTTTACTATGCAAATAATGCCCCGGTAAAAACTCTTTAATATTATTGCAAACACCTTCCAGCGCCTTAAGCTCGGACGCTACATAAAAATTACCCCATTCGTCCCACCCCATGTAAAAAGGAATAATGCCAATATGATCACGGGCAATAAAATAAGAGCCGTCTGCTTTATCGTATAACACAAAAGCAAATATACCGTTCAGGTCTTCAAGAAAATCTATACCCTTCTGCTGATATAAAGCTAGTATTACTTCACTGTCGGACTGGGTTAAAAACTCATATTGAGGCATTGAACGGCGGATCTCCTGGTGATTGTAGATCTCTCCATTTACCGCAAGCACCAGGGTTTTATCTTTCGTATACAAAGGCTGCCTTCCCGACTGCGGATCTACAATGGCCAGGCGTTCATGCGCAAGAACAATGTTATCATCGCTGTATATCCCCGACCAGTCCGGTCCCCGGTGCCGGATCTTTTTTGACATATTAAGTATCCGGGGACGCAGTGATTCCGTATCCGTTTTGCAATCAAATACACCAACTATGCCGCACATATATATACCGTTTAAGCTTTGAATGAAAAATTTATTCAAAAATAAACGAATTATTGATATATTAAAAATAAAATTCTATTTTTTATGAAAAATATTCAAAATAATAATAATTAATGTAAATAAATTCGAATACGACCTTTTTTAGAAGACCCGCTTTGCGGCAGGCAGTTGCTTTATAACGTAATTTTAGCCGTCAAGAGCGGAACACCTCTGACCATAATGCCCCGCTTGCCAGACAGGGATCTAATAAACTAAAAGATATGCCCATGAAAGCAATGGTGTTGCACACACCGGGAGGAACAGAAAACCTGGTTTTGGAAACATTACCCGTTCCCACTGTTAAAGAGGATGAAGTGCTGATAGCGGTACGGTCTTTAAGCATTAATCCTATTGATGTAAAAACCCGATCGGGGAAAGGATTATATAACGCCCTCAAAAATGAAAAGCCCCTAATACTGGGCTGGGATGTTTCGGGGCTGGTTGCGGAAACTGGTAAAGGTATTACAGCATTTAAAAAGGGAGATGAAGTATTTGGTATGGTGAATTTTCCCGGTCATGGTAAAGCCTATGCCGAATATGTAGCCGCACCTGCCACCCATCTTGCCAAAAAGCCTGCTGGCATTTCGCATCATGAAGCCGCAGCAGCTTCTCTCGCTGCTTTAACGGCCTGGCAGGCAATGCGGGCATTCACCA
>CAZREP010000054.1:14358-27274 GCA_964599035.1 uncultured Terrimonas sp.
GCCGCGGGAGGCGTAGGTCATTATGCTGTGCAGATAGCCCGATACTTCGGTGCATGGGTTGCGGGTACGGCATCAGCGGCCAACCGCGATTTTATATTGGATCTGGGCGCCGATCAGTTTGTTGATTATACTGCTGCCCCGCTGGAGGAGCAGGTATCAGGCATTGACTTTGTGCTGGATACCATTGGAGGAGAAAGCATTGATCATTCCCTGGAAGTAATGAAAAAAGGCGCAACCATCGTGAGCATACCGTCGGGACTGAACGAAATGGTAACAGGTAAGGCAGAGGCTATGGGAATGCATGGTTATACCTTTAAGGTGAGCTCCAACGGGAATGATATGAAAACAATAGCCGGCCTGCTGGAGCAAGGCGCCCTCCGGTCGCATATTTCGCAAATCTTTCCTTTTATAGATATACCCGAAGCCCATACCCGGATAGAAACAGGCAGAACAAAAGGGAAAATAGTGGCTGTTCTGCCATAGCACAATAGCGCGAGACGGTGTGACAGTCTTTCCTTTTAAAATTATTCATCTTCCGTCACCATATGACTACATTCGCTGATAAAGTAATTGCATTTAACCAATCGCTCCGGTTTACCGCCAGGCTGCCGCCCGGTATTCGCGTGATGAACCCTTTCAAAGAAAACAAAGACAGCCTGCCGGTATCTTCCGCTTTTTACAGGAAATATTACAACGATGCCAACCCGAGGCATATCATACTGGGCATTAACCCCGGCAGGTTTGGGGCAGGTCTTACAGGTGTGCCTTTCACAGACCCTAAAAGACTGGTGGAGAAATGCGGGATCATATACCCCGGGGCGCCGGCCCACGAGCCGTCCTCTGTATTTATATACAAGATGATCGAAGCATATGGTGGAATAGAAAAGTTTTATGGAAAATTCTACATCAATTCCATCTGCCCACTGGGTTTTACCATAACAAACCGGCTGGGAAAGGAAGTGAATTATAATTTCTACGACAACAAATCGCTGTTTGATGCAGCACAGGATTTTATAATCCGGAGCATACAGCAGCAAATCGCTTTTGGTGTGGATATGGAGCTATGCTTTTGCCTGGGCAGCGGGAAAAATGAAAAGATACTGAAGAAGCTGAATGAAACGCATGGTTTCTTTAAAAAAATAATAGCCCTTGAGCATCCCCGCTTTGTAATGCAGTATAAATCGAAACACACGCAGGAATATATTAATAAATATCTTCATGCTTTCAGCCTGGTGAGCTAACCCCAGGACGGGATACCGCCCGGGCCGCTAACTCAAATAATAATGGACAATCGTACTGACTACAAAACAACCGTCTGTTAAAAACCCTTATTGGTAGACGATTTAAACCCGTAAATACATATTATCAAACCGCTAACAATCCCTTTTGGTTATTTCATCGTATAAACAAGCATGCCGATAAAATACTGTTCTATACGTTATATCAGCGTATTGGTAATTTTGGTTTGTACGTCCGGATTGATGGCACAGGATCATTGCGGTACTATGCCCAGGCTGGATTCGCTGTTTGAAAAAAACAGTTTGCTCCGGGAAAGGTTTGAACAAAACCGCGATCGTTTCAATTTACGCCTGCAGCAAAGAAAGAAGATATCACAAAGAGAAGAAAACGAGGGGATCACCTATATCATACCGGTGGTCTTCCATATTGTTTTAAGCGATCCATCCGTGGTCACTGACGAACAAATCCAGGCGCAGCTCGACAAGCTGAACAATGTGTTTTCAGGAACTAATGCAGACAGCTCATCCATTCCATCATGGTTTAAACCATTATTTGCAAAATCTAAAATCCGTTTTTGCCTTGCGCAGCGAACGCCGGATGGTGCGCCATCGACCGGTATCACAAGAACAGCGTCCTCATCAAATTCATTTACATATGACGATAAGGTAAAGTATGCGAACTCGGGGGGAAATAACAGTTGGAATACAAATGATTATTACAATGTATGGATATGCAGGCTAAGCAACGACCTGCTGGGCTATGCCACTTTTCCCGAAGATGACGACGTGGATGCCCAGGGCGTGGTGATTGATTACAGATCATTGCCAGGGGGAGGTTACGCCAATTACAATACCGGTAAGACATTATGCCACGAAACAGGACATTACTTTAACCTATATCACATATGGGGAGATGATAATGGCGCCTGCTCAGGAACAGATTATGTTGATGATACCCCCAACCAGGCAAATTCGAGCACCGGTTGCAGCTCGGGCATTAAAACAGACCGTTGCACCACCGGCGGCAATGGCATTATGTATCAAAACTACATGGACTACAGTTACGATGCCTGCCTTCTTATGTTTACTGCAGAACAGGTTGAAAGGATGGAATCTGCGCTATTAACTTACCGGTCATCTTTGTTAAACTCACAGGCATGCACGCCTGTAACGCTGCATAACAACGATGCAGCACTGCTGAACATATCAGAGCCGGCACAGCGCCTGTGCGCTCCTTCCTATGCCCCGTTGATCAGCATACGCAATAAGGGAAGTGAAAACTTAACTGCTTTGAATATTACCGTAATGCTGAATGGAGAGATAAAAGATATTTATAACTGGACAGGAAATCTTGCTTCATGGGATACGGTCTCCATACGTTTACCACAATATATCATAGAGGAGGGCGATTATATTTTATCCGTAAAGCTGTCTAATCCGAATGGCGAAACAGATGAGGATTCAACCAATGACCTTGCTGCAGCACCGGTATTATATTATAAGGCCGTGGGCGATATTGAGGAAAGCTTTGAAGAAGCCGGAAACATACCTGCAGGATGGGATATAGTAAGCAATGAAAGCGGTTCGGGTTGGAGCAAAACAGATGGCATTGCAAGCTCGGGTACTACAAGTATGCAAAAAACAACTGATACATATGGCAACGGGCGCAAGATCCTGCTACGCATGCCTGAAACTTATTTCACCCATGTTGATTCTGCGTATCTCACATTCAAAATAGCAGCTGCCCCTGCCGTAGCGGCAACCGGACGTACGGCCATAGATACGCTGGAAGTTTTGGTGAGCCGGGACTGCGGTAATTCTTACCAAACATTATATAAGAAATACGGCAGCTCATTGGTAACCAAAACAACTGCGGCCACAATGTTTTTACCTTCCGCTTCGGAATGGCGTAAAGACACAGTGAACCTCCTGAATTATATTGATAAGGGAAATGTGCTGCTTGCTTTTCGCATCAGCAATTATAACCAGAGCAACATCTATATTGATGATATCAATGTATTTACCATTACGGTAAATCCCAATCTTAAAGCACAGGGTTTTCTGGCCGCCCCCAATCCTACCACAGGTGTCGTGAAGGTGCAGTTTTATCCTACACCGGAAAAGCTGCGGGCCGTACAGGTATATACCATCTCCGGACAACTCATCAGGAACATCATTCCTTCCAGCGGAGCACTCAACCTGTATACCATTGACCTTGGTTCACAACCTTCAGGAATGTACATTGTGAGGGCGCTCTTCAGTGACAAGGTTATTGTGAGAAAGATCATTAAGCGGTAGCAACAACCATGGTAACTATTAGCGAAGCATAAGAGGGAGATTTCCCATCATTATACCACGATCTCCACAATTTTGGTGGCTTCCACATTGGCATTGCGCATAGCCACGCTCCTGGCTGCGTTACCCGCAAAATCCATAAAGGCTTTCCTTGTCACTTCATCATCACTCACCATAACCGGTACTCCTATATCTCCTCCTTCCCTTATACCCTGCACCAATGGTATTTGCCCTAAAAAGGGAACTTCAAATTCTTCGGCCAGTCTTTTGCCGCCGCCTTTTCCGAAAATATAATATTTATTATCGGGCAGCTCTGCCGGCGTGAACCAGCTCATATTTTCCACCAGTCCTATAACAGGCACTTTGATCTGGGGCTGGGCAAACATAGCGATCGCTTTTTTAGCGTCTGCAAGCGCTACAGGCTGCGGTGTAGTTACTACTATGGCGCCGGTAACAGGAACGGTTTGCACCAGGGTGAGATGGATGTCGCCGGTACCGGGAGGCATATCGATCACCAGGTAATCGAGATTTCCCCATTCCACATCGGTAACAAACTGGCGGATAGCGCTGCTTGCCATGGGTCCGCGCCATACAATGGCCTGCTTTTCTTCCACGAGTAAACCAATGCTCATCAGCTTTATCCCAAATTTTTCCAACGGGATAATAATACCCTTTTCGCCTTCTTTTTTTATAAACGGTCTTTCTCCACGCACCCCAAACATAATAGGTACGCTGGGACCATATATATCGGCGTCCATTAAGCCTACTGCGGCACCGCCTTCCGCCAGAGCCAGGGCTAAATTGGCCGCTACTGTGGACTTGCCCACTCCTCCTTTACCGCTTACCACGGCAATAATATTTTTTACCCCCGGCAAAACGTTCTTGTTATCCCTCCTGTTGCTGTTTGTATTAGCAGTAAATTTGATATCCACCTCCGCATTTTTATTGACCATCAGGTGTACCGCATTCACACAGGCACTCCGGATCATGTCTTTCAGGGGGCATGCCGGAGTAGTAAGCACCACGGTAAAAGCAACACGATCTCCTTCTATCACAATGTCTTTTACCATATTGAGTGTGATGAGATCCCTTCCCAGATCCGGCTCTATTACATTCCCGAGTGCCTTTATAATATCTGCTTCTTTCATCAACCGAACTTTTTGTTAAAAAAAAATAATGCTCCGCAAAGTTAAGCCCATAAATGCTTACTTTGTTTTTTTCGTGTGCTGGGTTTAAATTACAATTTTGGATACCGGAGTGGTGATTTTGAGGTATTATTGCAGTTTACTATAAACGGGTAAATGAAATATTTTTTACGATACTTATTTTTTTTATTCTTATTCATCCCTTTTGCGGTAAAAGCACAGTTTGAATCCCTGAAAGACTCTGTTGTTCAACTGTACGGTATCGTAATGACCCACGACAGCTTAAAGGGCATACCCGGGGTAACGGTAATGGTGAAAGGACAGAACAGGGGCACCATCACAAACGAGCAGGGAGTCTTTTCCATAGTAGTATTGAAAGGCGACGAGGTTCAATTCTCGCACGTGTCTTACAGAACAGAAACAGACAAAATCCCTGTCAACCTGCAGGGCAACCAGTTCAATATGGTGAAATTACTGGCGCAGGATACCATTTACCTGCCTACTGCTATTATAAAAGCCCGGCCTACCCGTGAGCAGTTTGAACGCGATTTCATCAACAACGACGTACCGGATGACGGCATTGAAATTGCCCGCCAGAATACCAGCGAGGCCAAAAGAAGGATACTGGTAAGATCACTGCCCCGCGACGGGGGCGAAGCTGCTAATTATGCCCTAAGCAAAAATGCACAGGGCTATTATTACAGCGGGCAGGCTCCTCCTATGAACATACTTAATCCTTTTGCCTGGAGCGAATTTGTGAAGGCGTGGAAAAGAGGGGATTTCAAAAAGAAAAATTAAAGGGTGAATCGTGAATAGTGAATAGCCTGGCGCTTAGAGCCTGAAACTCATATCCCGTTAACATACGATGATGATAAAAAATATCGCTGTAATCGGCGCCGGTACCATGGGCAACGGTATTGCTCATGTATTTGCCCAATATGGTTTTAATGTAACCCTGGTAGACACCAGTGAGGCTGCACTCGAAAAAGCCCTTCAAACGATCTCCCGCAATACAGACCGCCAGGTAAGCAAAGAGATCATTACACAGGCAACTAAAGAGAAGATCCTTGCCACACTGCATACCACCACTGCTATGGAAACAGGTGTGGCTGATACGGACCTGGTAATAGAAGCCGTCACAGAACATAAAGCGGTTAAGCTGAGTATATTCAAACAATTGGATGAACTGGCCCCTCCGTCAGCCATTTTGGCCACCAACACCTCATCCATATCCATAACAGCCATCGCGGCAGCAACCAAACGTCCCGGTAAAGTAATAGGCATGCACTTTATGAACCCTGTGCCGGTGATGAAATTAGTGGAAGTGATCAACGGTTATGCCACAGCACCCGAAGTAACCGATGAAGTGGTGCGCATCAGCAGGGAGCTGCAAAAAGTTCCATGCATCGTAAAAGACTACCCCGGCTTCATAGCCAACCGCATTCTGATGCCGATGATCAATGAAGCGGCATACAGTTTATATGAAGGAGTAGCCGGGATAGCAGAGATCGATACGGTAATGAAGCTGGGTATGGCCCATCCTATGGGTCCTCTGCAACTGGCCGATTTCATAGGGCTGGATGTTTGCCTGAGCATATTAAAAGTTTTGCAGGAAGGATTCGGCAATCCTAAATATGCACCCTGTCCCCTATTGGTAAATATGGTAGCAGCCGGTAAAACAGGTGTAAAAAGCGGTGAGGGCTTTTACCGGTATACGCCCGGCAGCAAGGAGATGGTGCCTGCTTTTTAAAAGTGTGGAAATATGAAAATGTGAGAATATGAAAATGGAGAGTCAATTATTGGTCTTTAACTGTGAGCGTGAATAATCAGCCAGTCATTGGCAAACTTGCCCCCGCGACACTGAGACCTGAAACCTGCAACGCGACACTCAAACCTTACACCCTACACCCCGAATCAAGCCTTTTTTTTCAAATAAAATACCACGGATACGCCCATCAGGGAGAGCAGGGTGGAAATGGAATAAAATAAAATAGTTCTACTTTTGCAGGCTTAAACCTGAGATAAATATGCATACGGCCGGCAGGTATTACCTGGTTTTTTTATATAGGTTATTGGTTGTTGTCCTGGTTTATATGTTATGCAGGTATCTGTTTTTTCTGTTCAATAAAGGACTTTTCCAGGAGATCAGCTTTAGGGATGGTCTCCAGATCATGAAAGGTGGGCTTAAATTTGATATCGCTACTCTTTTTTATTTCAACGGACTGTTTATTTTTTTGATGCTGTTTCCTGTGCGTCAGAGGACTTCGGTATTATATCAAAGGGTATTATTATGGATTTTTATGGTGTTGAATGGTTTGGCCTTGCTGTTAAACTGTATTGATATTATCTATTACCGTTTTACCTTAAGGAGAAGCACCCGTGCTGTATTCGGGGAATTTGAACATGAGATCAATAAATCAAAACTGCTGTTCCGGTTTTTAGCAGATTATTGGTACATGATCATCGTGTTCGTGTTGTTGTTAGGGCTGATGTATTGGATGTACAGCAGGCTAACCATCAAACCGGTAAAAGACAAAAGCCGTTATTTTTACTTTCATGCTGTAGCGATGCTCCTGCTGACAGCTACCCTTGCTGTAGGTGGGATCAGGGGTGATTTTAAACACAGTACACGGCCGATTACGATCAGCAATGCGGGAGAATATGTGACGCGTTCCAATGAAGTGTACCTGGTATTGAATACGCCGTTTTGTATGGTGCGCACGTGGAATGTGAGCCGCTTAAAAGAAGTGGATTTTTACAGCGACCATGAGCTGAATCAAATCTATACGCCAATTCATATTCCTAAAACGGATACAGCAGCTTTCAAAAAGCAGAATGTGGTCATCATCCTGCTGGAAAGTTTTAGTAAGGAAGTAACAGGATTCTATAACCGTAAACTTAATAATGGAACCTATGAGGGATATTCGCCTTTCCTCGATTCACTGATGCAGCACAGTAAAATTTACTGGAACTCTTTTGCCAATGGACGTAAATCAATAGATGCACTTCCGTCTATACTGGCCAGTATACCCAATGGAGCAGATCCTTTTGTACTGACACCCTATACCTCCGACAGCATCTACAGTCTGCCGCATATTTTACGCGATAAAGGGTATCATACTTCTTTCTTTCACGGAGCGCCTAACGGATCTATGGGATTCAGGGCATTGCTGAAACTACTGGGTGTGGAGCATTATTACGGTAAGGATGAATACAATAATGATGCTGATTTTGATGGCATGTGGGGGATATGGGATGAGCCTTTTTTTCAATACTTCGCAAACACGTTAAGCACTTTTAAGGAGCCCTTTTTCACTACTTTATTTTCGGTATCTTCCCATCATCCGTTTGCCGTTCCTGAACAGTATATAAATGTTTTTAAAAAGGGACCTGTCCCCGTTTTGGAATGTATTGGCTATACGGATATGGCACTCCGTAAATTTTTTGAAACCGCAAAACAGCAGCCCTGGTTCAATAATACACTCTTTGTTATTTCAGCAGATCATGCTACGGTAACTTTTCATCCCGAATATGAAACAGCCTGGGGAGATGTGGCCATTCCGATCTTATTGTATCATCCGCGTGATAGCAGTCTTACAGGGGTGGATTCATCCCGCGTTATCCAGCAAATTGATGTAATGCCCACCGTCCTTTCTTATTTGAATTACCAGGAGCCTTTTTTTGCTTTTGGAAAAAATGTTTTGGATACGAATCATCAACGGTTGAATTTTTCAGTTTCCTATTTCAACGGTTATCGCTGGATTGAAGGACCTTATCTGCTGTTTTTTAATGGTCAGACAAGCCGCTCTTTGTTTAATTATAAAGATGATCCTCTCTTCCTGAACAACCTGCTCGATAGTGAACCACAGCGGGTGCAAATAATGGAAAAGCATGTAAAGGCCTTCATGCAGCAGTATACCAATCGCCTGATCCGGAACCAGCTGGTGGTTGGGAATGAGGTGCATCGATGATTGATATTGTGCTCACCTCCGCTAATTCACCACGATCTCGCTCAGGAACACCCATCCGGGACTTCCTTTGCTATTGTGCCATGAAGGAAGCGAAGCAACGGGATGAAGCACGATCTTCAGACAATGCACCCCTGCTGCTGTTAATGGAACGGTTGCCTGCAAAGGTCTTGCAGATTCATTTTTTTCGGGCTGACGGGGAGCCAGCTTACCCAGTAATTGCATATGTCCTTCATCCATTCCGCCCCACACTTCCACTCTTGCAGGAGGAAAAATATGGCCGCCTGTATTTTGCATCATTTGCAATATTATATTCCCGGGAGTAATTTTGTTATTAAAAAATAAATAATACGCTGCTTCATTTTTCTGGTAACCAACCCAATCCCCATTGGAAAAATTAGCATAGTCACCCAATATGCCGTCCGTAAGCAGGCCGGGTGTTTCCGCCCTGTATTTCGGATCGGGTGGGGTAATAAAGCAAATAGAATCCGGTGCAAATCCCTGCTTAATAAAGGCAGCCTGTACGGGAGCGCTTCCGTACCATCCTTTTTTATAGGCATTTGCGGTCAGTGTGGCCGATTCATTAATAACGATGGGTTCGGCATATAAAAGCCCGTTCACGCTGTCGGGTGGCGTTCCATCTAAAGTATACCGGATATCCACCCCTTTAAAGGGATGGCGGATCTCAATGCTGGTTGTTTTGTTAAAGATACCTGAAGGCGTTTTTATTACAGGAGGGCTCAATGCCACTATAGCATCTCCGTGATCTGCGAATCCCGTTTCAATGTATACATTTGAAAATTTAGCTTTAAGCGGCTGTAGCTGCAGGCTGTCTATTTTGGTATCCCATACAAATACCGATCTCAGCTCCGGGAGCGGCAATATTTTCTCCAATGCGGAGGCAGTTACAGCGGTACCGGAAAGTGTTAGTTCGCGCAGTCTGGTCAAAGTGTTGAGCTGTTCCACTCCCTTAGCTGTTACATCGGTGTAATTCAGGTTCAGCTTCTCCAGGTTTGTGAGCTGACGGATCACCTGCATGTCTTCATCCTTTACCGGCAGGCGCGAAAGATTCAGCTCAACAATTTGTTGTTTTAAAGAGAGGAGCTCTTCCAGTGCTTTTGAGGAGAATATATTCCTTCCGTATAAATTAACAGAAAGCGCAGGTGAGTTTTTCCCCAGGGGAGCGATCACGCGGTAGTTATTGTTCAGCGCACGTACTTTCTTTTCGTCTGCCGCTTTAAAATCATATGCAGGCTGCGTGGGTCCTGCAGGTTGTAAATAGCTGGTGGCCAGTATGCGGAAACTGTCCTGCTCCGGGAGACTGAATAGCTTATCTTCGGTTGCCCCACCCATTTTGATCCAGGCATACAGCAGCGCTGCTTCCATCTCTGTTAACTGCGGTTTGGAAGCCGGAGGCATGTGTTTTTTATCGTCAACCGGCAGGTGCAGGCGCCGGATCAGCAGGCTGCTGTCGGGCTGCCCGGGAGTGAACAATGATCCTGACTTACCGCCTGCCATCACACCTTCCAGACTTGAGAGCAGCAGCTCGCCTTTTAGCTTTGAGGTGCTGTGGCAGCTTGTACATTTACTTTCAAGAATGGGTTGTATCACATCGGCAAATATCACTGCTTTATCGGGGGGTGTTAAATTTCTTTGTTGCTTTTGAATGGGCGCCAGTACGTAATTTTCTCCATGGGTTAAGTTAGCACCCCAATGCCCGGTGATAATAATGGCAAAAGTGGCCACAAGGGTAAACAGCTTTGTAAGTGCCATATGCTTCACCAGGAAATCATGGTAGGCGTAAAAAAGAAATCCCAGTATAGCGATACTCACTCCTCCCGATTTGTGCAGGAAGAGAAGATCTCCTGCACCGGTATCTTCCAGCGATAATAACATTCCTAATATGGCGGTAATTACTGCCGACAATGCTGCTACCAGCCGCAATAAGGCAAGCCATTCATTTTCCGCTTCTTTATTAACGGGGATCCACATCGTAAAAAAGGAGATCAGCAGCAATACGATCGGGAAGTGAAGGAACATGGGATGCAGCCGGCCGGCTACGGCAAGCCAGGAGGGTATATGCAGGAAGCTTTCAAATACAACCAGGAAAAGGAGAAAGACCATACTGCCGAATAATACCCCGCCACCGATTCTTTTAACTGTTTGCATGTATGCCGCTATGATTTTTAATCGTTGTTGTATATATGAACCTGCTGTTTGTTTAAATCAATAAGCGTGAGACGACGGACGTGAGACGATAAAAGTGAGACGATAGACGATTCATCACTCTTTGTGAGCTATCAGCCGTCAGCTATTCACTATTTCACCTCTCTCGTCTTCCCCCCCATCATTCACTATTCCCTATTCACCATTCACTCCCCTACACCCTGGTAAACTTGTAAGGGTATACCTTATTTGACGCCCATTGTGCCACGTAAATGCTTCCTTCATCATCAACGCATACATCATGGGGGTGAACAAATATTTTTTCAGCCTGTGACATAGGTTGCAGTTTATCCTCTTTGTATACCGGCGCCGTTCCACCGATATTGGAAACCACCCTGTTGTTTTTATCCAGTATAGTTACAAAGCCGGTTCCCGGTGCGTTTAAATCGGGAGAGCGCAATACGGCAGCATACAGGTGATCGCCGTGAATGACCGGCCGGCAAACGCAGGCACCCGGCAGTTCAATAACATCTATCAGCTTCCCGCCGAGGGAAAACCTTTTAAAGCAATTGCGCGTGCGGTCGGTGATCAATAAGGTGGGAGAGCCCTGCCTGTTGTCTACCGTTATACCATGCGCATTATCGAGGTTAGCCGTAGTATCTCCTTTTCCACCGAAGAAATTTTTCAGTTTTCCTTTTTCATCATAGTGCATGATATATTGTGCTCCGTATCCGTCCGCAATATAAAAGTCGCCATTGTCGAGCACCGTGGTTTCTGTAGGAACAAATGCTTCCTTGTTTTTATATACGCCTGTTTCTTCGGGGTAATCTATCGTAAAGAGCAGCCTGCCATCAATGGTGGTTTTATATACCTGGTGCTTATTGGTGTCGGTAATAAAGAGATACTCTTCCCCTCCTGCGCGGTGCAGGGTGAGTCCGTGCGCGCCGGGGAATTCATGTCCCCAGCTTTCTTTTAATTTGCCCGATTTATTATAGATAAGGATATTGTTCTTTGTTTCGTTCGTAAGTAAAACAATGCGGCCTTTTTTATCCTGTATCATTTCGTGGCAATCATTTACGGGATATTTTTGAGGATCCAGCTCACCCCATTTTATATCCATACGGTAACGCATATCGTTGTGGCCATACACGGGGTCATTTTTTCCGGCAAACATATCTTTTGTAATGGCTGCGGCACCTGCTGCCAGCCCGCTGTGCTTTAAAAATTTTCTTCTGTTCATAAAAATAAAGTCTTGTAAAAGTAACAAGTTGATCGCTATGTAATGATGTCCCTGACCACTGTGCCAGATACGTCTGTTAACCTGTACCTTCTTCCCTGGAAGCGGTAAGTTAGCCTTTCGTGATCAAATCCTAACTGGTTTAAAACGGTGGCATGAAAATCGTTGATGTGTACGGGATTCTTAACAATATTATATCCAAACTCATCAGTTTCTCCATATACTATTCCCGGGCGGATACCTCCTCCTGCCATCCATATGGTAAAGCAGCGGGGGTGATGGTCCCTGCCGTAATTGTCCACGCTCATGGGACCCTGGCAATAGTTGGTCCTGCCAAATTCACCGCCCCATATCACTAAAGTTTCATCTAATAATCCTCTTTGTTTAAGATCAGTGATCAATGCGGCGGATGGCTGATCCACATCCCTTGCCTGCCCTCTCATTTCATTCGGAAGATTGCCGTGCTGGTCCCATCCCTGGTGGTATAATTGTATAAAGCGAACACCGTTTTCAGACAACTTGCGGGCCAGCAGGCAATTGGCGGCATAGGTGCCGGGTACCAGGCATTCTGGTCCGTAGAGCTTTACAATATCGTCCGATTCTTTTGATACGTCCATGATCTCTGGTACAGCGGTTTGCATCCGGTAAGCCATTTCATACTGCTGTATTTTGGTAGCGATCTCGGGGTCGCCAAAATTTTTGAGCTGTATCTCATTGAGCGCGGCAACCTTGTCTAACATCTTGCGGCGGGTTTCCCTGTCCATGCCGTCTGGATCCTGCAAATACAGGATGGGGCTTTCTCCACTGCTGAACTGCACACCCTGGTGGATGGAATCCAAAAAGCCGTTTGACCATAGTTTGGAATAT
>CAZREP010000055.1:0-27197 GCA_964599035.1 uncultured Terrimonas sp.
TTCGGGACCGGGAAATGGCAGTAATGATTTCCCGGCGGCTTTTTGCGTTACTTTTTTCCACAAAAAAAGTAATAGAAAAAAAGCAGAAGACTTCTTTTCCGGTTGGTGAGACGCTGACCGGTAGCGGATATCTACACACAATATTATCTCCATTTGATATTCACCCCCAAAAACCGGGATGCATTAATTAAAAAGGAATGAAAGGAGAATTGGAAAAATATATTGCCGGTATTATCCGGAACAACCGGCACAAAAACCTCGCAACCGGTGCGGTGGTAAAGTATATTTTGTCAAAGGAGGAGTATCACCACAAAAAGACCTTTAAAGAAGAATATCTTGATTTCCTGGATAACTATGGTGTAGCATACAAAAGGAGGATCTGTTTGACTTATTTGATCAGGCATGATAGCCGGACTGTATGAAGTCGGCTTTAATATTACGGCGCTATGCGCCTTTTTACTTTTCTCTTTTTTTCCTACAAATAGGATGCTGCTACGCAGCTTACTCTGTCGGTTATCCTCGTTGTTGTAAAGTATGAACTATTGAAATCAGGTAATTTAATTTTCAGTTTCCATAATTTGCTGACCTAATTTGGACAAGTCAGGAGTTTTCAAAACCAACCATAACGGTCAATACCGAAATCTGGCTTATGTGTTAACTTTCGAGCAACGTTTTATAGAAACAGGTTGTCACAAAGAATGTATAGCAGTTCAAGCCTGTTTTCCATGATTAAAACTTTCTTCCCGATGAGCAACAAAAAAATATGCCTTTTGATTGCATCAATGTTTGCATTTCATTGCTCTTTCTCTCAGGTCAAATGGCAGCTAAAAGGAGGGATCAATTATTCCAACATCACTGCTGAGGATCGGGATGGTGATAAAGCGCATACAAATGCTGTTGCCGGCCTTTATTTGGGATTGGGTGCGAAGGTACGTATCGCGGATCATTTCTTCCTCAATCCGTCTTTGGTTTGTGCCAGGCGGGGATTCAGGCTGGATGGTGTTTCCGATGTGCTGTGGTGGGGAAAAGATCTTAAAACCCGGGCGTCTTATATAGAGCTGCCGGTTGACCTTTTGTATAGCCCCAAAGCCGGCCCTGGGGATTTATTAATAGCCGTTGGTCCATATACAGGGCACGGGATCGGAGGCAAATGGAAAACCAGCTCACCGGTTGTCATCGGAGATATTGTTACTTCCGATAAAGGAGATATTGATTTTCAAAATGATGCCTCCTACAGAAAAGACAGGTCTTTTGTATATGCCAAACCCTGGGATTACGGTGTACATTTTAAAATCGGGTATGCGCTTTTTAGCCGATACTCCCTTTCTTTTGAAATGCAGCAGGGCATTGCCAACCTGGAGCCGCGATTGGGAGATTATACACCGGAAGGAACAATAAAAAACAAGGCCCGGGGGCTGGTATTGGGTTATACGTTTTAGCCGATAGATCACTTTCATCCCGTCATTTTCTATTATACATATTATACATGGAGGGAAAAGATTGTTTGGGAGGCCCCGGTGCGAAAAATATTCAGGGGCAGGGTATCCACATCCGGGAAAAGATTGCCACAAAATCAACGGAAGAAAAGAACTACCGGCTTAGAACCCCGGTCTGTATTGCTTTAGGTATGCTACTTGCTGCAGGTATGGATCCGGGCATTGATACGTGTTCTATTGCTGTGTTTGTCGCGGGCAATACAATACTATTCAAAACGCAGGTTAGTATTCATCAGAAAAAGGCTCAATATTCTAATGGCATTTAAAAATAAGATCATCAGGAATGCTAAAACCGGCCAGGAGATCCGGTTCTTGCTAACAGGAAAAGATACGGAGGGAAAGCTTTTGGAGATGGAAGCAACTTATACGGAACACTCAGAAGAACCAGTGGGGCATTATCATCCGTTTCAGACTGAAGAATTTACTGTTATTTCAGGCGAGCTTACCGTTCGTATGGGCAAACAAATAAGGCTATTAAAAGCGGGTGACAAATTCAATATCCCTGCCAATTGTGTACACGCTATGTGGAATAATTCCGGCAACACAATAATCGTAGACTGGAAGGTTTGGCCGGCAATGAATACAGAGCATTTGCTTGAAATTTCAACAGGGCTTGCGAACGATGGAAAAACAAATTCAAAGGGAATGCCCAATATTTTACTGGTAGCATTAATGATGAATAAATTTTCTGATGTTTTCAGGCTTTCAAAGCCACCATTTTTTCTTCAGAAAACCATGTTTACCTTACTGACCCCCGTTGCCTATATCCTCAATTACAGGATCTCCTTCGATCATTACCTGGATTAATCATAGACTTTTACCGGTTAAATTTTCAGTCCACTAAAGGGGCTTCTGCCAATTTTCCAATGACATAGGGTATTTAAGGAAAATCCCGGTGCGAATGAAAAAGGGCCGCACCATTATTTTTGCAACCCTTTTCCCAAATTATATTCACTTCTCACTTCCTTCACCATCAGAACCTGTACCCCAGCGATGCGCCGAAGCCTATGTTCTTCCATTTGCTTTTATCGGCAGGAACGCCATCGGCTTCAGGATTGATCTGGGAAAGACCCAATTGCCCGTTGAGCTGCAAGCTAAAGCCGCTGTTCAGCTCATATCCGATCAATACATTACCGCCAAAATCGAATGGCTTGAGGTAATAGGCTCCATTTAAAAGTGTTGTTGCATATTCTGCAGCAGTTATTTTGTTTTTGAACTTTGCATCCAGTTCAACAGCAGTGCCACCGATTTTGGTTTTGTTTTTTCCGGAAATGCCATACGCTGCATATGGCCCCGCGCCCAGCAATAACCTCCCACTTCCCAGCCCTGGCTTAAACAAAAGGTTTACCGGTAATTCAATGTAAGAAATATGCTGCGTATATTCAGTGTTATTGTTTTTTCTTTCAGCGCCTTTTGTAGTGTATAATAGTCCGGGCTGCAGGTAAAATCCTTCAGAAATAAATAAGTCCGCATTAATGCCCGCATGAAAGCCGGTCGTAAAATCATTGCTGAGCTTATTGCCCATGAAATCATCTCCATAAACCTTTTGAAGATTAACACCTGCTCTTATCCCAATAGAAACGAGCTTGTCTTCTTCTTTTTGCGCATATACCGCTGTAATGCCTAATGCCAGTGCTGTTGTTAATACAATGAATTGTTTTTTCATAATGGGTAAATTATTTAATGGCAGCAAAGATATAGACCGCGTACAAGCAGTATTGGCCTTTAGCATTTTCTTTTACTAAAGAGTTCTTAAAGTTGGGGTATGAGGTTTCAGGTCTCAGATTGCAAGTTTGTAGTTCGGTAGTTTATGGTTTATAGTTAGGGATCGGATTTCGGGCTTTAGGTTTCGGATTTGAAGTTTCTTTGGTTCTTGTTCTTTGCTTCTTGGTGCTTTGCCCAATGTTTCTCGCAGCGTTCGCTACGGGGCAGCGACGCAGAGGAGAATGCATTACTCATGTTACCTCATTTCTTCTTCGGATTTCAAATTTATTTGTTTCTTGTTTTTTGTTTTTTAGTGCTTTGTAGAGGCATAGGGTGTAAGGCGTAGGGTATAAGAAAACTGACTGCTGATCGCTCATAGCTTAAAGCTCATCGCCGACAGCCCATCGTTCAGATGCGTTTCAGCAATTTAGCAGGTAATAAAAAAATGGATTTAAACTGCCAGCGATACCAGTGATGCATCTTTTGTTTCCAGCAGCGAGCTGCCCATCAGGAACTCGTCTACCTTGCGGGCGCATTCCCGTCCTTCACTGATGGCCCATACTACTAAGGATTGCCCGCGGCGCATATCGCCTGCCGCAAACACTTTAGGTATGCTGGTCTGGTATGCTTTTTCCGAAGCTTTTACGTTACCGCGTTCGTCGTATTCCACTCCGATCTCATCCAGCAGGCCGGTATGCTGCGGGTGAACAAAACCCATGGACAGCAGCACCAGTTCGCAGGGTATCTCCCTTTCCGTACCCGGTATTTCCACAAAGCGAGAAGGCCGCTGATCATCTGAAAACTTCCATTCCAGGTCAACGATCTTTAAAGCCCTGAGGTGGCCATTACCATCAGATAAAAATTCTTTTGTGGCAATGGCCCATTGTCTTTCACAGCCCTCTTCATGTGATGAGGATGTTTTTAAGATCATGGGGTAGGTGGGCCATGGCATAAATGGCGTACGTGAACCCGGGGGCTGCGGCATCAGCTCAAACTGTGTAACAGATAATGCACCTTGCCGGTTAGAAGTGCCCACGCAATCGCTGCCGGTGTCGCCCCCGCCAATAACCACCACGTGCCTGCCAGTAGCTTTTATTTCTTCTTTCAGGATATTACTTTCAATGGCAGGGTTGGCCAATGGGTCTTTTTTGGCATTGCGCTTGTTTTGCTGCTTCAGGAACTGCATGGCAAAGTATACGCCCTTCAGATCGTTGCCTGGTATGGGCAGGCCCCGGGGTTGGGTAGAGCCACCCGACAGCACGATAGCCTGGTATTCCCGAAGCAGGTCGTTGATGCTTACATTCACACCCACGTTGGCGTTGTATTTGAACTCCACACCTTCCTGTTCCATGAGCGCGATGCGGCGATCCACCACCCATTTCTCCAGCTTAAAATCGGGTATGCCATACCGTAAGAGCCCGCCGGCTGCATCATCCCTTTCAAAAACAGTGACCTGGTGCCCAGCATAATTCAACTGCGTTGCAGCGGCCAGTCCGGCAGGGCCCGAACCGATAACGGCTATTTTCCTGCCGGTACGGATATTGGGCTTTCGCGGCTGAACAAAGCCTTTTTCAAATGCGATCTCTATAATATGCCTTTCAATTTCCTCGATGGTAACCGCCGGCTGGTTGATGCCCAGTACACAGGCGGTTTCGCAGGGAGCAGGACAAATGCGGCCGGTAAATTCGGGGAAATTATTGGTAGATGTTAAAATATCATATGCCTCGCGCCAGCTTTTACGATACACCGCATCGTTGAATTCGGGGATAAGATTACCTAAAGGACAACCAGTATGGCTATGACAAAAAGGTACCCCACAGTTCATACAGCGCGCTGCCTGGTTCACCAGCCTGGGTTCAGGAAAGCGGTCAATGAACTCGTTATAATTTTTCAGTCGTTCTGGCACCGGTTTTTTTGCCGGCAGATCGCGTGTAAATTCTATAAAACCTGTTGGCTTGCCCATTGTATTGATTAGTTCGGTATTAGAATAAAATTATGTGGTGCATTGCACGGTAAGCTTTTCACTTTTCCTCCACTTTGATCTTCGCTTTTTGAATGGCTTTTTTATAATCCCGCGGATATACTTTTATGAAGTTCTTCAGTTGGTTGTCGAAATCATCCATGATGAACCGGGCAACCGTGCTGCCGGTAAAGGCGTAGTGCCTGCTTATCATATTGTACAGCTCTTCCGATTCGCCGTTGATCACCGGGTCGAGGTCAACCATTTCGGGGTTGCAGTTATCGGCAAACTGGCCTTTTACGTCGTATACGTAAGCGATACCACCGCTCATACCCGCGGCAAAATTCCTTCCGGTATCGCCCAGTATTACCACACGTCCGCCGGTCATATATTCGCAGCCGTGATCTCCAACGCCTTCCACTACGGCGCTGGCGCCCGAATTTCGTACGCAAAAACGCTCACCTGCCTTGCCCCTTATAAAAGCTTCGCCCGATGTAGCACCATAAAAAGCCACATTGCCTATAATGATATTTTCCTCGGGAACGAATCCCGCTTCCTTGGAAGGATACACGATCAATCTTGCCCCACTTAAGCCCTTGCCGAAATAGTCGTTAGCATCGCCTTCCAGTTCGAGCGTAACGCCATGTGTGTTGAAGGCCCCGAAGCTTTGCCCTGCCGTGCCGGTGAATTTAAAATGGATCGTATCGTCGGGCAACCCGGCGGCACGGTAACGCTTGGTGATCTCATTAGAGAGGATCGTTCCTGCTGTGCGATCGATGTTCCGGATCGGGAACTCACCGTATACCCGTTCCTGCTGTTCAAGGGCGGGGCGGGCTTTTTCAAGTAATTGCCAATCCAGCACTCCGGCCAGCCCGTGATCCTGCTCTTCCTGGTTGTACAATCCTGTACTGTCTGATGCCGGCTCTTTGTAAAGTATAGGTGAGAGATCCAGTTTTTTGTATTTCCAGTGGTCGATCCCTTCTCTTCTTTCCAGGCAGTCTGCCTGTCCTACCATTTCATTGATCGTTCTGAATCCAAGCTCTGCCATCAGCTCACGTAATTCCTGGGTGAGGAACCTGAAAAAGTTCACCACGTGGTCGGCATTTCCCGTAAAACGTTTGCGCAGTTCGGGATCCTGTGTGGCTACGCCAACAGGGCAGGTATTGAGATGGCATTTACGCATCATGATGCAGCCTTCTACTACCAGCGCCGCGGTAGCCACACCCCATTCTTCCGCACCGAGCAATGTGGCGATAGCGATATCACGGGCTGTTTTCATCTGTCCGTCTGCCTGCAATACCACGCGGCTCCTGAGCCGGTTCTTTACCAGGGTTTGGTGGCTTTCGGCAAGTCCCAGTTCCCAAGGTAAGCCGGCGTGCTTGATAGAGCTTACCGGGGAAGCGCCTGTTCCGCCGTCGAAGCCTGCAATGAGTATTACATCGGCTTTTGCCTTGGCTACGCCTGCTGCAATGGTGCCCACGCCTGCCTTTGATACCAGTTTCACATTGATGCGAGCGGAGCGGTTGGCGTTTTTAAGATCATATATTAATTGAGCGAGATCCTCAATGGAATAAATGTCATGATGAGGCGGGGGAGAAATCAACCCCACACCCGGAGTAGAGTGGCGTACCCTGCCTATCCAGTCGTCTACCTTATGACCAGGCAATTGTCCGCCCTCGCCGGGCTTTGCCCCCTGGGCCATCTTGATCTGCAATTCATCGGCTTCGGTAAGATACAGGCTGGTAACGCCAAAGCGGGCGGAAGCCACCTGCTTGATGGCAGAGCGCATGGAATCGCCGTTGGGCAACCGCTCATAGCGGCTTTCATCTTCCCCTCCCTCACCGGTATTACTCTTGCCTCCCAGGCGGTTCATGGCAATAGCCAGGGTGGTATGCGCTTCCCAGGAAATAGATCCGAAAGACATGGCGCCGGTGGCAAAGCGCTTATAAATATTTTCCGCCGGTTCCACCTCGTCGATGGAAATGGAGGGCCGGTTGCGCTTAAAACGGAACAGGCTGCGCAGGGTACAGGCTTTTTCACCCTGGTCGTTTACCGTCTTGCTGTATTTTTTAAAGATATTATAATCATTCATGCGTGTTGAATATTGCAACAGATGAATGGTTTGCGGATTGAAGAGATGCACTTCTCCTTTGCGTTTCCACTGGTATATGCCGCCAACCGGCAAACGGTCAACAGGAATATTTTTGAGGTTGAACGCAAGCGAATGCTTGGCGAGCGCTTCCCTGGCAATTTCATCCAGGCCTATTCCTGCAATACGGCTTACCGCCCCGGTGAAATACTTGCTCACTACGTCCTGGTTCAATCCCAGTATTTCAAATATCTGGGCGCCCTGGTAAGACTGCAGCGTGGAGATCCCCATCTTGGAGAACACTTTCAGCAGCCCGTAGCACACTGCCTTTACATAATTTTTGCGCAGGGTATACCAGTCCTGATCTGTTTCCCATCTGCCAATGGCTTTCATGGTACGGATGGTAGCCAATGCCAGATAAGGGTTGATGGCGGTGGCGCCAAAGCCGATCAGGCATGCAAAATGATGCACTTCCCATACATCGCCGGCTTCCACCACAATGCCCACCTTTCCGCGGTATCCTTTGCGGATGAGGTGATGATGAACAGCCGATACGGCTAATAGGGAAGGGATGGCTGCATGATCGGAATCTATAGCCCGGTCGGAAAGGATGATCACTTCGAAGCCATCTTCAACAGCGTCCACCGCGTAGCGGCACAGCCTGTCCAAACCGGCTTTCAGCGATCCCGGCTTACCGTCGGCCCGGAAATAACATTGTAAAGTTTTCGCCTGGAAAATGCCTGTATCAATGCTGCGCAGCTTTTCCAGCTCTGTGCTGGTAAGAATAGGCTGCTTTAGGGCAACCCCGTGGCAATGCTGCGGCTCTTCCACCAGCAGGTTGCCATTATTGCCCACATAGGAAGCCAGGCTCATTACCAGGCGTTCACGGATAGGATCAATAGGCGGGTTGGTAACCTGGGCGAACAACTGCTTGAAATAGCTGCTGAGATGCTGTGGCTGATCGGAAAGGATAGCCAGCGGAACATCGGTACCCATTGATCCTATGGGCTCCTTTGCTTCAATGGCCATCGGCTTCACAAGGGTCTCTATATCTTCGGTGCTGTAGCCAAATGCTTTCTGGTATTTAAAAACGGATTCTTCCGAGAGGTGGGTAAAGGTTACCCGGGGTGATGCCAGCTCTTCCAGCCGGATCTTATACTGGTTCAGCCAGTCGCTGTAGGGCTTTTGGGAGCAGGTGCGTTGCTTTAGTTCTTCATCGCTGATGATGCGCCCCTGTTCCATATCCACTACGAACATTTTTCCAGGCTGAAGCCTGCCGTAGCTTTTCACTATGCGGGGATCTACAGGCAGCGCCCCTGTTTCGGATGCCATGATCACGCGGTCGTCGTGCGTAACACAAAAACGGGAAGGGCGCAGCCCGTTCCTGTCTAAAGTGGCGCCAATGACCTTCCCGTCGGTGAATGATATGGAAGCCGGGCCATCCCATGGTTCCATAACGGCAGCATGATACTCGTAAAATGCCCTTTTTACCGGGTCCATTTTATCATTATCGTCCCAGGCTTCCGGGATCAGCATCATCATTACATGCGGCAGGGAGCGTCCGGACAGCGTAAGCAACTCTACCATATTATCGAGGCAGGCTGAGTCGGATTGACCTTCTGTTACAATGGGCAGCAGCATCTCCATTTCCTCCTTGCTGAAATAAGGGGAAGAAAAGCCGTTCTCACTGGTTTTTAACCAGTTTAGGTTGCCCTGCAGCGTATTGATCTCTCCGTTATGCGCTATGAAACGGAACGGCTGTGCCAGCTTCCACGACGGAAAGGTGTTGGTGGCAAAGCGGGAATGTATAAGCCCGAATGCGCTCACTACTCTTTTATTGCTGAGGTCGGAAAAATAAGTGCGCACCTGCATGCTGGTGAGCTGCCCCTTGTAGGTAACTGTTTTATAGGAAAGGGAAGCAATATAAAAACCAATGCTGTCTTTCTTTACCGTATTGTTGATCGTATGGGTGGCATAATTGCGCAATATGAACAGCTTGCGTTCAAAATCCTCCGGGTTTTGGATGTGATCCGGGCAGGCGATGAACACCTGCTCCATTTCGGGCTCCACAGAAAGCGCGGTTTGACCAATATGGCCGTTATTTACGGGAATCCTGCGATAAGTGAGTATTTCCAGTCCGAGCTTCTCGGCAGCTCTTGCAAATATTTCGCGGCATTCTTCCCTTCTCCTTATTTCTTTAGGGAAGAAGATCACGCCTACCCCATAGCGGCCGAAAGCGGGCAAATGCACCCCTAATTTTACGCATTCATCAAAGAAGAACTCATGAGGTACCTGTATCATTATACCTGCGCCATCACCGGTATTATTTTCACAGCCACAGGCGCCGCGATGCTCCATATTTTCAAGAAGGGTGAGCGCATCGGAGATGATCTGGTGAGATTTATTGCCTTTAATATTGGCCACAAAACCTACACCGCAAGCGTCGCGTTCAAATTCCGTCCTGTACAAACCGTTTCTAACCATAGATCAGGAATTGTTATAAATAAATCAAAAAAAAGAGAGAATATTTAAATATTATTCAAGTATACGGCAGGCAAGTGTGTAAAAGTACTAAAAAAACAGGATAAGTCAACTTTTTATCTAAAAGTTACTAACAGTTGTTCATATTTTTTCCACTCTTGTATGTGTGATAAACGACTATACCTGCTACCAAGGGATATTATTCTGGATTAACTATTTAATAATCAGCAGATTGCATGATTATGATTAAATCTGCGCTGATATTTATACGAGGTAGCCAGACAATTTGTCGTGCTTATTGATCTCAAAGAAGTTGACCTGGTAGTCTTTCATATTCTGGATGAGCTGTTAGTAATCATTTTTGTCCTATCGCTTCCGTAAGGGTTTGATTTTCTCACCCAATGCAGTTAAATAACCTTTTTCATCTGTTAAAAGATGAAATATTGGGTCAGAGAGGACTGATCCTGATCTATACCTCTCTACCGCGGTTGGTGTTAGACCTTCTTCATAGCAAGGCTTTTCTCGTAAAATTTTGTGGAATAACTAATGAGGTCACTACAAATAATATATTCCAATTGTTAGCGGATTAGCATTACTGTCCCTTTCAGATTAATCATTTCACAGGTTGTTTGTCCTTTGATTGTATATACATAGACGCCAGCATTTTGCAGTTTACCTTTAAATGTACCATTCCAACATTCATTAGGATTAGTAGTCCGGAAGACTATTTGCCCATACCGATTGTAAATTCTAAAATCAAGTTCATTGATAGTTCCCCACGACCTAACTCCGAAGCAATCATTAAGTCTGTCTCCGTTGGGGGTAAAAGCGTTTGGTGTTCTGATAAAAAGTTTGTCGGAAAAATCAACTTTCACCAGTACTGAATCCGAATTACTACATCCGTTTTCATCGGTTACTTTTACCGAGTAAATCGTATTTATTTCGGGGTTGACTGTTGGATTATAAACTGTATTAGAATTGATAAAGGAGTCAGGTGTCCACAAAAAAGTTTTTCCTGTTCCGTATGCTGTTAACTGAGAGATAGGTTTTGAGCAAGAGATATCATTTGAGCTCGTTGTTTTGATTACTGGCAAGGGTAATAAGTTCACTTTTGTAGACAAGGTGTCTGTTTTGCCGCAAAAATTTTCCGAAATAATTACCGAAAAAGTGGTTGATTGAAGAGGAGAAGCTATAATTGAGCTATTGGCAGGATTATCGATTAAAGCGGAGGGGCTCCATTTGTAATGATCCCCACCGGATGCAATAAGTTTCACTTTGTCGTTCTCACAAATAAATTGATCCGCAGAAATATCAAATACAGCTTCCGGCCTTACCACTATACGTAGAGAATCTGTATATGTACATGCATTTGCATCTTTTATGGTCACTGTAAAGGTGGTGTCTGATACAAGAGGTAAGCTTCGGGTGGATTGACCGGAAGGGTTTTCAACCAGAGATGACGGGAACCAGGCAAACGAACTGCCGCCGGTAGCAGACAACAAGGCTGGATCGTTTTTACAAATAAGGGAATTGGTGGTAGGATTTATATGTTGAACGGGGAACAGGGAAATTTTTATTGAATCATCTTTATAACATCCAAATTCATTCGTAACCCTGAAAAAATAAGTTGATGGGATCAAGGGAGTGGCGATCGGGTTGGGTATGTTTAAATTGCTGAGCGAATTATTCTGCAACCATGAATATGAGGTGCCTCCGCCTACAAGTAAAGCAGCTGACGTAGCATAACAAATAGTAGTGTCGTTAGATTTTACAATATCCGGCAGACCATTAACCGTGATGGTTACTGAATCGGTAATGGAGCACCCTTTAGCTTTGTTTGCTGTTACGTAATATTTGGTCGAGGACTCTGGAGACGCAATCGGATCTGATTTGTCCGGATCATTGAGATTGACATTCGGCCACCAATGATAAGTATTCGCTCTGGATGCGAATAATTTCACCTGGTCACCTTTACAAATACTTGTGTCACCGATCTTTTCAATTCGTGGTGAAAAAGTTGTAATAATTTTGGATGTACTGTCTTTACATCCGTCTGTGTCGGTTACAACCAGCGTTACCTTAAAATTACCTTCGTCGTAATAGTCATGCATTAGCTCCTGCTTGGCAATACCAAAAGAGTTATCTCCGAAGTTCCAATTCCAGCTTTTAATTGGGCTATTGTTAACAAAATCTAATCCTTTAAAGTCCACCAGATGACAATCATACAGGCTGTCTTTGATCAGCACTGAATCAATGTTCTTTTTAAATAGAACATCTGCGGTAGTAATTTTAAAATCTGCTATTAATATCCCTTTCTTTCCAGGCTGAGCATCCCAGGGATCGTTACTATAATTGATATTAACTCCATTTTTCCCACCGGAAACATCTGTTGTATAAGAACCTGGAATAGCAGTTTGAGCTACAGCGATCACACCGCCGCCCCCCCCTCCTCCGGGACCATGCCTTCCGTTAAAACCAGCTGATATTTGATCAGATCCCTTACCTCCTCGTGCTTCTATTTTTGCTCCTCCGGAAATATTGATGATATCGAGAAGAATACTTCCGCCCGCACCACCACCCGCCATACCGTCTTTACTGTCAGCGGGAACCGGAGCTCCTGTAGCATCCTCACCATTAGATTTGATTGCAAAAGAGTTGCTGATTAATGTATTGGCAGTGATAATAATAATGCCTCCCCCGTTACCTGCCGGAAATTCAGTCAAGTCGTTTGCCTGACCCATACCGCCAGCTCCTCCTAAGAACAACCTGTTTAACGTTGCACTGTTACTAAGTGAATATCCCCCTTTTCCACCAATCTTTTCAACAACGCTTTTCAAAGGCTCATATTGGTCTCCACCATTTCCACCATTTCCACCATTTCCGCCGCCACCGCCGCCGGCATTATGTGCATTTCCACCGCCACCACCATTTGAAAGTGCGCCTCTTCCATATCTTTTATTACCGGATACAGTTGATATTCCTTCCCCTTTTTCTCCCCCATTATTAGAAGCAGCATTATAGTAGTAGTCCGTTGCATTAGAAGTTACTAAACTATTTTTCAATCCGGTACCGTGTTGAAATCCTTTTCCACTTACATCCATACCAGCGTTCATCGTTATGGTCCCTGCTGCATTGAAACACAATACACCCCCTTTGACTCCGTCCCAGGGCAAGGATGTTAGTACCTTATCCACAAGCAGATCGGAATAATAGGGCACTCTTATCAATTGTGCTTTTCCATTTTTGAAATCATAAGTTCTCTTCAGTAAATTCTCTAGTGTGACGTGGTTGCCCGATTTAGACCTAATGACATTGAATTCAAAATTACCTGCGTTATTGTAGGATGTTATTTGCCCAAACGATTCAGTGTTGGATGAATCAATAACAGCACCCTTCATTTGAATAAGGAGTACAGTATCACCGGGATTAAAGGGAGAAGCATTATCTAAATCCAGGCCATTGTTGCATTCATTGAAATTATAAACTGCGGCATATTGGTTTATGATAAGGGAATCCCGGTCCGTCTTCAATTCTATCCGGGAATCTTCAACTTGGTTATCGATTGCATACCCCGCAAGATTATTTACTTCAGGCACATCTGAGGATATGCTAAACCTAATCGCATTCTCTGATTTTTCGAAAGGAGTTTCCGCATAGTTTGCAAAAACATTCTTACAAAAAAAAGATAAAAATAATACAGGTGTAAAAAGGGTTTTTCGCATAAGTTTTTCATTGCCGCCGGCTCTAATTCCTGTCTCTGTTGATAATGATGAACGAACGCAATAATTCAGATAAAAATAAGTTGTTTTTTTTAACAAATAGAGTGAATACAGATTTTGAGAGAAATTTCGTTATCCTGAAAACTCCGGATCTCATTTCAAAACTTTCCACCCCCTATCTTTTTATACCAAATACCCAAACAGTTTATCATTTTTACTGATTTCAAAATAGTTGATCTGATGATCTTTCATATTTTGTATTAAACGTTCATAATCATTCCGATCTTTCAGCTCAATGCCCACCAATGCCGGTCCTGACTCTTTGTTGGTTTTTTGCATGTATTCAAAACGGGTAATGTCGTCGGTGGGGCCCAATATGTTATTGACAAATTCCTTCAGCGCACCCGGTCGTTGGGCAAAGCTGATGAGGAAGTAGTGTTTAAGCCCCTCATACTGGAGTGATCTTTCCTTTATCTCGGGCATGCGGTCAATATCGTTGTTGCTGCCGCTTACAATGCAAACCACTTTTTTACCTTTGATCTCTGCTGCATTGTTTTCCAGTGCAGCAATAGACAGTGCCCCGGCGGGCTCCACCACAATAGCGTCTGTATTGTAAAGCTCCAGTATGGTTGTGCACACTTTTCCCTCCGGCACCACTTGTATCTCATCCAGCACCTCCCTGCATATATCAAAGCTGATATCTCCCACGCGTTTTACCGCGGCTCCATCCACGAAACTATCAATATGCTCCAGGGTTACCGGGCGTCCTGCTTTCATTGCTGCTTTCATAGATGCCGCGCCTTCAGGTTCTACTCCTATTATTTTGGTGTGAGGGCTGCAGCTTTTAAAATAAGCGCCTATACCCGCTGCCAGCCCACCGCCTCCAACGGGAACAAAAACGTAATCGATATCATGCTGATCTTCCAGTATTTCAACCGCCACTGTTCCCTGGCCTTCAATAATACTGTAATCATCAAAAGGAGGGATGAATACCATATTGTATTCCCTGGTATAGGATTTGGCCGCAATGGCACAATCGTCGAAAGTATCTCCCGACAGCTTTATTTCAATATTATCGCCACCGAACATTTTGGTCTGCTCAATTTTTTGCCGGGGTGTGATCACAGGCATGAATACCACTCCTTTTATGCCCAGCTTTTTACAACTGTAGGCGAACCCCTGCGCATGATTACCGGCACTGGCGCATACCACGCCGCGCTGTTGCTGTTCTATAGCGAGGGTGCATATCATATTGTAGGCACCTCTTAGTTTATATGACCGCACTACCTGCAGGTCTTCTCTTTTCAGGTATACATTGCAGGCATATTTGCGCGACAGATTGCTGTTATAGGTAAGCGGTGTCCGTATCACGGTATCTTTTAACCGTTGGGCGGCATCATCAAAAAAAAGCCTTCCTGACCAGACAGGAAGGCTTTTGCTGACTTGAGTATTTTTTTCCACCACTTTTATCTTATCCTCCATACTCATCTGCTGTAATTTTTAGAATTTATTTTTGATTTTCAGGTCTCAGGCTCCTCACTGTTTTACCTGCCTGCCAGAGCTCGCTGTCTCTCAGCTCTTTTAATTCCACTTCCAGCTTTTCGCGGTAGTCAGGCTTGCTGTTACTGTCTATCGAACGCTGTGATTCCTTGCCGCTGGCCACGCTCTCATACAGTTCTTTAAATACCGGGGCGGTAGCATCACGGAATTTCTTCCACCAGTCTAATGCGCCGCGCTGCGCCGTGGTGGAGCAGTTGGCATACATCCAGTCCATACCATTCTCGGCAACCAGCGGCATGAGTGATTGGGTAAGCTCTTCCACTGTCTCGTTGAAGGCTTCAGAAGGGCTGTGGCCCTTATCCCTCAGCACCTGGTATTGTGCAGCAAAGATACCCTGGATGGCACCCATTAAAGTGCCACGCTCTCCCGTAAGATCGCTGAATACCTCTTTCCTGAAATCTGTTTCGAACAGGTACCCACTGCCTACTGCAATGCCCAGAGCGATCACCCGGTCTTTTGCCTTGCCGGTAGCATCCTGGTAAATGGCATAGCTGCTGTTGAGCCCGCGGCCCTGCAAGAACATCCTTCTCAAAGAAGTGCCGGAGCCTTTGGGGGCTACCAGAAATACATCCACATCTTTGGGCGGTATGATACCGGTTTGTCCGTTGAATGTAATGCCAAAGCCATGGGAAAAATATAAGGCTTTACCAGGGGTGAGATGTTTTTTAACCGTAGGCCAAAGCTCTATCTGTGCAGCATCGCTGAGCAGATAGCAAATAATAGTGCCCCGTTGCAGTGCTTCTTCGATCTCGAACAGGGTTTCTCCGGGCACAAATCCGTCTTTAACAGCCTTGTCCCATGTTTTTGAATTTTTTCGCTGACCTACTATTACATTAATCCCGTTATCACGCTGGTTTAAAGCCTGACCGGGGCCCTGAACGCCATAGCCGATAACAGCGATCGTTTCATTTTTGAGTACTTGCTGGGCCTTGCTGAGAGGGAACTCTTCCCTGGTTACTACATTTTCTTCTACACCGCCGAAATTTAATTTTGCCATCTTTTTAATTTGAAAATTTGATGATTTGAAAATTTGGAAATTATGAATGTACGCGTTGCTGAACAAATAATAATATTACATACTGAATACCTCATCCTGCTTATCTAAAAACTCATTCTCCACAATTTCATCACCTGGTTTTTCTTCTTCGAATTCGCGCAGTTTTTCATAGAAGCCATTACTTTCGTTAATAATGGCCACTCTTGCACTGCGTACAAACTCTATCAGTCCGAGCGGACCAAGTACCTCAGTGAGATTGTTGATCTCTTCGCGGTGTCCCGAAGTTTCAAAAACGGTATAATCTTTCCTGATCACTACTGCTCTTGCACCGTATTTACGGAGCAATCTTTCCACTTTTACATCTTCAATTACCTTATCGGTAGATACTTTATATAAAGCCAGCTCCTGCCATACGATCTCTTCGTTGGTATTGTAATAGGCTTTCAGCACTTCCACCTGCTTTTCGATTTGGCGCGCCAGCTTTTTTACCACATCTTCCGCCTCATTGATCACGATGGTGAAGCGGTGTATGCCTTCCACCTCTGAGGGTGAAGTGTTGAGGCTTTCGATATTGATCTTTCTTCTTGAAAACATAATGGCAATGCGGTTGAGCAAGCCAATATGATTTTCTGTATACACGGTGATGGTATATTCCTTTTTCATTGTTGTTAAATTTCTTTAGTTGATTTTTTATTTTATTCCGCCAAAAGCTGCAAAACACATGTTTTTATGCAAAATGTCGACGGAGCGAAATCCTGTTTTTTTCATGAGCTCCAACTGATAGGTCACCGGCCTTGGGGTGTCTTCCTTTGCAATATATTCCATTACTTTTTGCCGGTATGCTTTTCCGTTTATCCCCTCAAGATAATCGCCGTAGCGTTCCCATGTATAGTCGCTGATCACTTCGGTTTCCTGTATCACCAGGTCTGATATCATCAGACAGCCTCCCGTTTTCAGCAGCCTGTATAATTTGCCGAATAAAGCTTCCCAGTCCCTGTCATCGCGCAAATGATGTAGTACTGCACCGGCAAGTATAATATCAAAACTGTTTTCCGGCAGGTTTACTTCCCTGATATCGCCCTGAAGCGTTCTTACAACGCCGGTTGTTTTTTCCGATACTCTTGTAAGAGCCCTCTCCAGCATAGGTTTGCTCAGGTCCACGAGGGTACAGTTGAGCCCGGGAAGCTTTTGCAGCATCATCAGCGTATAGTTGCCGGCACCGCAGCCTATATCCAGTAATTGTGTGGCTGCAGGTACGATCCTTTTTGCTGCTTCAGTGATCAGCTCTAAGGAAACCGTAGCGTCAATAGTAAATACCTGCCCTATATCCAGGTTGGAGAAGCGCTCTACGTCATTATCAAAGCGATCCTTTATCTCTTCTATGGTTGATTTTTGATGCACTCCGACAGCTTGTTATTTCAATCTTATTTCTGCAACACCACAGCCCTGGGGTACCATGGGGAATACGTTATTCTCTTTTCCCACCATTACTTCAAGCAGGTAGGGGCCTTTGTGCTCCAGCATTTCGCTAAGCGCGGCTTTGAGTGCTTCACGTTTGGAGATGCTTTTGCCTGCAATGCCATAGCCTTTGGCTACTGTAACAAAATCAGGACTGGTGATATTTACAAAAGAATACCGCTTGTCGTGAAATAACTGCTGCCACTGGCGTACCATTCCAAGGAAGTTGTTGTTGAGGATGATCATCTTTACGTCCACATCAAACTGCATAATAGTGCCCAGTTCCTGCAGGGTCATCTGGAAACCGCCATCCCCAATGATGGCCACTACCGGACGATCTTTCGCACCGAACTTAGCGCCAATAGCTGCGGGCAATGCAAATCCCATTGTTCCCAAACCACCTGAAGTTACATTGCTTCTTGTTTTATTGAATTTGGCATACCGGCAGGTTACCATCTGGTGCTGACCAACGTCGGTTACTATAACAGCATCACCTTTCGTAAGCTCATTCAATACATCCAGCACTTCTCCCATTGTCATCACTTCGCTTTTAGGATGCATCTCCGGAGTGATCACTACCTGCTCTTCTTCTGCCTGCATTGTCCTGAATTTATTCAGCCATTCCGGATGATCCTTTTTCTCGATCAGTGCTGTCAGCAAAGGCAGGGTTTCTTTGCAATCGCCCCAAACAGGCACAGCCGTCTGTACGTTCTTATCAATTTCTGCGGGATCAATATCAAGATGAATGACTTTGGCCTGCTTTGCATACTTATCCAGTCGGCCGGTTACGCGATCATCAAAGCGCATACCCACCGCGATCAGCACATCACATTCATTGGTAAGCACATTGGGGCCATAGTTGCCGTGCATGCCAAGCATTCCCACATGCAACGGATGATCTGTAGGCAATGCGCTAAGCCCAAGCACGGTGGCTGCAGCGGGTATCCCTCCTTTTTCAATAAAAGCCTTAAACTCTTTTTCAGCTTCACCTAAAATAACGCCCTGTCCTAAAAGCACAAATGGTTTTTCCGCCTTATTGATCAATTCGGCCGCTGCCTGTATATATTCTTTGCGGACAATGGGCTTGGGACGATAGCTACGGATGTGTGAACAAGGTTGATATCCCTGGTAATTGAATTGCTGTACCTGCGCATTCTTGGTAATGTCGATCAACACCGGACCGGGCCTGCCGGTACGTGCAATGTAAAATGCCTTTGCCAGTACAGCAGGTATCTCATTGGCATCTGTTATCTGGTAATTCCATTTGGTAACCGGTGTGGTAATATTGATCACATCCGTTTCCTGGAAGGCATCGGTGCCGAGCAGGTGAGCGAACACCTGGCCTGTAATGCACACTATGGGTGTGCTGTCTATCTGTGCATCTGCCAGTCCTGTTACCAGGTTGGTGGCTCCCGGACCGCTGGTGGCAAATACCACCCCCACTTTTCCTGAAGTGCGTGCATATCCCTGTGCAGCGTGGATCCCTCCCTGTTCGTGGCGAACAAGAACGTGATTAAGCTGGTTCGTATAATCGTATAATGCGTCGTAGATGGGCATTATGGCTCCTCCGGGATAACCAAAAAAATCTGTAACCCCTTCAGCAACCAATGCTTCCAGCACAGCTACACCCCCGCTTATTGAAGTTTGGGCTTTAACTTTTCCCTGCGGATGTGTTGCGGTCGCTTTGCCCTCTGATTTTTCCTTTTTTATTAATTCAATTGCGCTACTCATGGTATTTTCAATTTTGAATTACATAATTTATTCTTATCATTATTTTATAAATCCAATTCTCTCCCGATCATCCCATTCCTTCTGCCTGGTTTCTTCTTCCGTTTTTTTGTCCAGCATACTTTCCAAAGCGTCATAGATCTGGTTCAATTGGGCGTCGTGTCCGTCTATTCGTTCCTTCAAGCCGTCAATTACTTTTATTACCTCCGCATATGCTATCACCATTTTTCGCATGGCAATAAAAGCCTTCACTATAGCAATGTTCATCTTCCTTGCTGTTGGGCTTTTCAATACGCTTGCCAACATCGTCACGCCGTGTTCGGTGAAAGCATAGGGAAGATAAGATCTACCGCGATGCTTCAGGGAACTGGTCACAATTTGTGACCAGTTTACCTTTTGATTATTAACTACTTACGTAGATAAGGTTACAATCTGTGACCTCATCATTTCCCATTCTTCTCCAGTAAGTTTAAACATAAACTCATCAGGAAAACTCTCTATATTTCTTTTTACAGCCTGGTTAAAAACCTTCGTCTCTACATTATACAATTCCGCTAAATCAAAATCAAGCATTACTTTCTGCCTGCGTATTTCATAGATCTTATTCTGGATGACTTGTAACTGCATTGGTGTTGTTTCATGGTTAAGAAAAATAGGAGTGTCTGTGAACCGGTCACAAACTGATAGCTGACTGTTGAGAGCTAACAGCTCTTATTCATCGGTCACACAACCCTCGCTGGCATCTTTAACATACCGGGCATATTTATACAAAATACCCTTGGTGGCTTTGAGCGGTGGCTGAATCCATGCTGCCCGTCTTTTAGCTATTTCCTGGTCGCTTACTTTTAAGGTGATCTTGTTTTCTACTGCATCAATTTCTATAATATCATCATCTTCCACCAGCCCGATCAATCCGCCTTCAAATGCCTCCGGCGTTATATGTCCGACGACAAAGCCATGCGTACCGCCGCTGAACCTTCCGTCGGTGATCAGCGCTACAGATTTTCCCAAACCCGCACCGATGATCGCTCCTGTAGGTTTCAGCATTTCAGGCATACCAGGTGCCCCCTTGGGTCCTTCATTTTTTATGACCACCACGTCTCCATGTTTGACCCGGCCATTGGCCAGTCCTTCAATCAGTTTCTTTTCGCCATCGAATACTCTCGCAGGACCCACAAACCGTTCCCCTTCCTTACCGCTGATCTTGGCTACACTCCCTTTTTCGGCCAGGTTGCCGTAGAGTATCTGCAGGTGCCCTGTTTTTTTGAGGGGCTTTTCCAGGGGATAGATGATATCCTGCTTTTCAAAATCTATGCTTTTAACATCCGCCAGGTTCTCTGCCACGGTTTTGCCTGTTACGGTAAGGCAGTCGCCATACAATAACCCTTTTTCAAGCAGGTATTTCATTACCGCAGGAATGCCGCCATGCTCATGAAGATCCTGCATCAGGTATTTTCCCGAGGGTTTGAAGTCGGCCAGTACAGGCGTTTGATCGCTCATGCGCTGAAAATCATCCTGGGTTATATCAATGCCCACACTTTTTGCAATGGCAATAAAATGCAGCACCGCATTGGTGCTCCCTCCTGTTATAATGATCACTCTCAGTGCATTTTCAAAAGCCTTTCTTGTCATAATATCGGAGGGAAGGATATTTTTTTCAAGCAGCAGGCGAATGGCTTCACCTGCGGTGGTACATTCTGCTTTCTTTTCAGGGCTGAGCGCCGGATTGGAAGAAGAATAAGGCAGGCTCATGCCCAATGCCTCAATAGCCGAGGCCATGGTATTGGCGGTGTACATACCGCCGCAGGCGCCGGCGCCGGGGCAACTGTTCATTACAATGCCTTTAAAATCTCCTTCACTCAGGTTGCCTGCGATTTTTTGACCCAGCGCTTCAAACGAAGAAACGATATTGAGGTCCTGGCCTTTATAATGTCCCGGTGCAATGGTGCCCCCATATACCATTATTGCCGGCCGGTTCAGGCGGCCCATGGCCATAATGCTTCCGGGCATATTTTTATCGCAGCCCGGCAGCGCGATCAGCGCATCGTAGTATTGCGCGCCACAGACTGCTTCAATGCTGTCTGCAATAATATCGCGGCTTACGAGCGAGTAGCGCATCCCGTCTGTACCGTTGCTGATACCGTCGCTAACGCCGATCGTATTGAAGATAAGCCCCACCATATCGTTGTCCCACACGCTCTGCTTAACGATCTTTGCCAGGTCGTTAAGATGCATGTTACAGGTATTGCCATCCCATCCCATGCTTACCACACCTACCTGTGCTTTTTTAAGGTCCTCATCGGTAAGACCGATGCCATACAGCATGGCCTGTGCGGCAGGCTGTGTAGGATCCTGTGTAATCGTTTTCGAATATTTGTTTAATGCTGTGCTGCTGTTATTGCTCATCGTTTGGTTTTTAAGGTGTAGGGTATGGGGTAAGAGGTATAAGGAAGCGGTCGCGTTGTCCTTACGCCTTATGCCTTCTACTATATTATTGTTGATTTTCTTAATTCCACATTGGTTTCATGATCTTCCCCCGGTACTTTATTGCTTACATATTCCACCATCAGTTCCCCGATCGTAGAAGTAAGGTAAAAGTTAACCGGATCAATATCTTTAGTTACAAAATTGTGCCTGAGTGTCCATTCTACCGCCTCCCTTACCAGGTTTGCCTCGGCTGTCATCTCAAAATGATCGAGCATCATTGCTGCCGACAGGATCGATCCTATGGGGTTGGCAATATCTTTTCCTGCCGCCTGCGGGTAAGACCCGTGAATGGGTTCAAATAAAGCAACGCCGTTGCCCACCGATGCGGAGGGCAGCAAGCCCAGTGAGCCTGCGATAACGCTGGCTTCGTCGCTGATGATATCGCCAAACATATTCTCCGTTACAATCACATCGAACTGCCGGGGATTAATGATGATCTGCATAGCGGCATTATCCACGAACATATAGGTTGTTTCCACATCCGGGTATACTTCTGCTATCTGCTGCACTACTTTACGCCATAGCCTTGAAGTTGCCAGCACATTGGCCTTGTCTACGAGGGTCAGCTTTTTGCGCCGCTGTCTTGCGTATTGAAAGGCAAGATGGCTTATCCGTTCAATTTCGCTACGGGTGTACACACATTCATCTGTTGCCAGCCCCTGTTCTTCATTCTGCTCCTTTTTACCGAAGTAGATACCCCCGGTAAGCTCGCGGAAGATCACAAAATCTGCTCCTTCCACCTGCTTTGTTTTTAAGGGAGACAGGTGGTACAGGGAAGGGTAGGCGGTAACGGGGCGGATATTGGCATAGAGCTGTAAAGCTTTTCTCAGCTCCAGTAGTCCCTGCTCAGGACGCACTTTTGCTTCCGGGTCATTGTCATATTTAGGATCACCTATGGCGCCGAACAACACTGCATCGCTGTTGAGGCAGGCTGCTATGGTTTCAGCAGGCAACGGGCTGCCTGTTTTATCTATAGCATCTGCCCCCATCAGGCAATAAGTATATTCAAACTCGTGCGACCGGTTTTCAGCAACAGCGTTCAGCACATTAACGGATTGCTGTGTTACTTCAGGCCCAATGCCATCGCCGGGAATGACTGCTATCTTTTTTTTCATCTGTGTATTTTACGCATGCCGCTTTTCAAATGCTTCGATCTCCGGCTTTATGTTAAGCAAATAATCTATATCGTCGTAGCCATTCAACAGACAGGTCTTTTTATAGCTGTTAATGTCAAATGACGCTTTTGCTCCTGTTGCTACTATTTTTATATATTGCTCTTTCAGGTTCACTTCAATTGCAGTGGCGGGATCCTTATGAACCACCTCGAAAAGTTGCTCAAGAAAAGGATCGGATACCAGTACGGGCAGCAGGAAATTATTTAAGGCATTGTTCTTAAAGATATCCGCAAAGAAGCTGCTTACCACTACGTCGAACCCGTAATCCTTGATCGCCCAGGCGGCATGCTCCCTGCTGGAGCCGCACCCGAAATTCTTGCCTGCTATTAATATCTTACCGCTGTATATGGTCTTATTTAAAGGAAAATCAGCTTTTGGTTTTTGCTCGTCCCCATTCTCATAACGCCAGTCGCGGAACAGGTTCTTCCCGAACCCCTCCCTGGTAGTAGCTTTTAAAAACCGGGCAGGAATGATCTGATCCGTATCAATGTTTTCTATTGCCAGAGGAACAGCCGTGCTTTTTATGATATGGATCGACCTGCTCATATTTTTTATTTGAGATTTGAGATTTTAAATTTGAGATTGTCTAATGATTGTCTTATGTATTCCGTTTGGTTCCTGTATCGAATATCTAATATCAAATTTCTAATTTCAAATTAAATCAGTTCCCTCACATCGGTTATTTCGCCGGTTATGGCGGCCGCGGCTGCGGTCAGGGGGCTGGCCAGCAATGTTCTTGCCCCGGGTCCCTGCCTGCCTTCGAAATTCCGGTTGGAAGTAGAAATGCAATACTTGCCGGCCGGTATTTTATCTTCATTCATCCCCAGGCAGGCCGAACATCCCGGCTGCCTGAGCATAAAGCCTGCGTCTTCAAATACCCTGTTGATCCCTTCTTCAATAGCCTGTTTTTCTACCTGCCTGCTTCCCGGCACTACCCATACTTCCACATTGCCGGCTTTCTTTTTTCCTTTCACAAATGAAGCTACCATCCTCAGGTCTTCTATACGGCTGTTGGTGCAACTGCCTATAAATACATAATCTACTTTTTTACCCTTAATGGTATCTCCGGGGTTAAGCCCCATGTAGTGAAGGGATTTTTCAAAAGACGGCTTTTCTCTTTCATCTACCTTACTTAAGTCGGGCACCCGCCCGGTAATGCCAATGCCCATGCCGGGATTGGTGCCGTAAGTGATCATAGGCTCTATATCTTCCGCTCTGATATGCAACTCCCTGTCGAAAGCGGCGTCTGCATCACTGTATAAAGTTTTCCAGTCATTTACTGCCATATCCCAGGCCTCGCCCTCGGGGGCAAATTTCCTTCCCTTTATATAGTTAAATGTAGTTTCATCCGGTGCTATCATACCGCAGCGTGCTCCCATTTCAATGCTCATATTGCAAATGGTCATGCGCGCCTCCATAGATAAGCTGCGTATGGCCGATCCGGCATATTCAACCGCGTAACCTGTAGCGCCGCTGGCTGAAATAAGTGAGATAATGTAGAGGATAATATCTTTTGAGACCACTCCCTTGTTCAGGCTGCCTTCCACGTTGATGCGCATCAGTCTGGGCCTGGTTTGCATCAGGCATTGCGTGGCCAGCACCATTTCCACCTCGCTGGTGCCGATACCGAAAGCGATGGTGCCGAAAGCGCCGTGAGTGGAAGTGTGGCTGTCACCGCATACAATGGTCATGCCCGGTTGTGTAATGCCCAGCTCGGGACCAATAACATGCACTATACCCTGGTAAGGATGCCCCAGTCCATACAGCTCAATGCCAAAATCGGCACAGTTTTTTTTCAACTGTTCCACCTGTATGCGCGACAGCTCTTCTTTAATAGGAAGATGCTGGTTTAAAGTAGGTACATTGTGGTCGGCAGTGGCTACCACCTGTTTGGGCCGGAATACGGAAAGTCCTCTTTTCTGTAGTCCTTTAAATGCCTGCGGACTGGTTACTTCGTGGATGAAATGCCTGTCGATGTACAGGACCGATGGCCCTCCGGCGATGGTTTTTACAACATGCCTCTCCCAGATCTTATCGAATAAAGTCTTCCCCATCTTTCTTTTGATATTTCAATATTTTATATGGTTCCCGGAACTGGTCCGGGGCAAGCTGCGTGAGAAGAAGGCTGACTGTTGGCAGACTGGTTATCGTGTTTCGTTCTTTTTTAAAGAAGCGTGACGCCTAAGCGCCACGCCAATCAGAGTGCTTAACGCAACATGAGAAAACATCTGCTTATTATGCAATTGCTACTTCCGGATGATTATCGGCTGCCAATGTCTTCAGGTCCTCATCTCCCACTTCCTTTTTCACATCGGCTACCTTAAGAAAAGCCTTGTACAATCCATCAATTTCATTGCGGTTGAAATTGTACCCCAGCTTTTGAAAACGGTGTGCCAGCGCGGAACGTCCGCTTCTGGCGGTTAAAACGATCTTTGAGCTGTCTGCTCCCACATCTTCCGGCCGGATGATCTCATAGTTTTCCGCGTTCTTCAGAAATCCATCCTGGTGTATGCCCGAAGAATGCGCGAAGGCGTTGCTGCCTACAATGGCCTTATTGGGCTGTACAGGCATCCGCATGGTATCGGCTACCAGGCGGCTTATGGGATTAAGCTGTTCGGCTTGAATATCTGTATATAAACCTAAAGAATCGTGCTGCTTAATGATCATCACCACTTCTTCTAGTGATGTATTGCCGGCTCTTTCACCCAATCCGTTAATAGTGCATTCTATTTGTCTGGCTCCATTGATCACACCGGCGATGGAGTTGGCGGTTGCCAGTCCGAGATCATTATGGCAATGACAGGAAAGAATGGCTTTATCAATATTGGGCACGTTGTTCATCAGGTAGGCAATTTTTTCACCATACTGATGTGGCAGGCAATAGCCTGTGGTGTCGGGAATATTCACCACTGTTGCACCCGCTTCAATTACCGCTTCCACTACCCTTGCCAGAAAGTTCGGGTCGGCCCGTCCTGCATCTTCGCCGTAAAACTCCACATCATCCACGAACTTGCGGGCATATTTTACCGCTTCTACTGCCCGTGCCAGGATCTCTTCCCTGGTAGAATTGAATTTGGTGGCTATATGAAGGTCGGAAACCCCGATACCGGTATGAATGCGCGGGCGTTTGGCGCCCTGCAGCGCTTCTGCTGCAACTTCAATATCTTTTTTTATGGCGCGGGTTAACCCACAAACAGTTGCATCCTTAATAACGGCAGAGATCGTGCGCACTGATTCAAAATCTCCCGGGCTGGAAATCGGGAATCCTGCTTCAATAATGTCAACTCCAAGATTTTCAAGGGCCAGCGCCAGCTCTATCTTTTCATCGGCATTCAGCTTACACCCAGGGACCTGCTCGCCGTCGCGCAGCGTAGTGTCAAAAATATAAATCTTGTTTTGAGCCATAGACGGATTTTAGAATGATTAAACCTGCCACCCTAAAGAAAGGCATTGACCTCATATAGCCAGCCATTTTAGTAAAAATCGGATATTTGCGATCCGGCAACGAATGTAGGAGTTGACAATAAAGGAATAAAATTAAATTAAACATTATATTACGCTGTGTAAGCTGTCTTTTTGTCGGTAAAAACCTTTATGGATAAGGCTTTTAAGGAAATTTAACTACGATGCCCAAACGAACCACAGATGAGCTGTTCCAACTGATTAAATCGCTTGAAAAGGCGGAAAAGCGGAATTTTAAGCTCTTTGTACAACGGAATGCCACCAGTTCCGACATGAAAACCGTTCAGTTGTTCGATGCGCTGGATAAGCTGGAAGATTATGACGAGGAGTCGCTGCTGAAGCGCAATACCGATATCAGGAAGCAACAGCTTTCCAATCTTAAAGCCCATTTATACAGGCAGATACTAGCCAGCCTGCGCATATTGAAAGACGACAACAATATCCAGCTTCAGCTGCATGAGCTGATGGATTACTCCCGTATCCTTTACGATAAAGGGCTCTATCTCCAGAGCCTGAAAACGCTGGAACGGGTGAAGGAGTATGCCCGGGAACAGCACCAGCTTACTTATTGCCTGCAGGCGCTGATCTTTGAAAAAAAGATAGAAGCATTATATATTACACGCAGCATTGAGAACAGGGCCGAGATATTATCGAAAGAAGTGGAGGAAGTGGGAGACCAGCTTACCATGATGAACAGGCTGTCTAACCTTTCACTGCAGTTGTACAGCTGGTATATTAATATGGGACATGCCCGCGGCGACAAAGACCGGATAGCCATAAAGGCTTTCTTTGAATCAAACCTTCCGAAGCCCGCCAGCATGTATAAAGGCTTCTATGAAAAACATTATCTCTATGAAAGCTACTGCTGGTATGGTTTTATT
>CAZREP010000056.1:0-27164 GCA_964599035.1 uncultured Terrimonas sp.
CACGACCCGGAGCAGCTTAAAGACCTGGTGATATCCCTATGCAAAAAGGTGCTGAAGGATAATGATAAAGACGAGGTGAAATATATGGTGTCGTCCGGCTACCAGTTCGGACTGATGATGCTGGATGAGCAAAGGAAGCCGCTTACCGGCATCACCCTGCTTACGGATACGCGTTCTCAAAGCACTTTTTCTGATTTCGTGTCTTTTTATGCTGATGAAGACATTTATCAGAGAACCGGTTGTCCACTTATCAGCCAGTACGTGCTCCCGCGCTTATTTTATTTTTTCAGGGAGCAGTCCGGACTTTATAAAAAGATAAAATATTTTACCGATGGCAAATCATTCCTGTTTGAATGGCTGACCGGGGAATGGGTAACGGATATGAGCACGGCCGCTGCCACCCAGTTTTACAATTTACACGATTATCAATGGGATCAGCAACTTCTTTCGAGACTTCGGCTTTCCAGAGAACAGTTCCCTGCCACGGCAGATGGCACAACATGCTGTGCACCGTTGAGAAAAGAGATCGGAGAGATGCTGGGGTTAAAAGAGAAAGTGGAAGTGGTGCTGGGGATATATGATGGCGCCGCTTTGGGAATCGGACTTAGCGGATTTGAACCCAATGTAGGCATCATCAATGTCGGCACTACAGCAATGCTTCGTGTTCCGGGAGATACTGCGGTGCTGGATAAAAATGAAAACAAGCGGATCCAGGCTTATGCCGTTAAGGAAAAATGCTTCCTGAATGGAGGCGCCCTCAATAATGCGGCGCTTCCGGTAGACTGGATGAGGAAAAATTTGTTTGATGTCGATATTCATGATCATAGCTTATTGCAGATCAGTCATGAGCCGCCGCTGATCGCTTTACCTTACCTCACAGGCGAACGGGATTCTTTGACCGGACCCTTCGCTTCGGGAGTGTTCTTCGGCATCCGTCGTAACCACTCGAGAACAGACTTCGTTCGTTCGGTATTGGAGGGAGTGGCTTATTCTATGCGCTATCTTTACGATGCGTTCCTCGAAAATAAGATGCCCGTAAAAGAGATCAGGATGGGTGGCGGCGGGGTCAATATTAAAGTTTGGCCGCAAATATTTGCTGATGTATTAGGTGTGCCGGTAACGCTTCCTCCAGGCAATGAAATGGCGCTGGTAGGCAACGCTATGCTGGCTTTTACAGCAGGAGGGATATTTAAGGACTTCAATGAAGCCTCACTGTCGATGCTGAAAGCCGGTGAAAGAGTAGAGCCCGATAAGAAGGCCGCAGATATTCGTGACCAGCAATACCGGTTCTTTAAAAAACTAAGGGAAAGCCTTGCTCCTTTATTTAAAGAACATACGGAATTGAAGTATTAGCCTTGCAGGGTGCTGCACGGATCTCGTCTGGTTCTTTTATATAAATTGTATAATACTTTTTTTATGAGAAATATGCTGTTTTACATAAGCATTTCCATCTTTGCAGGAAATTACATTGATTATGGCAGCATTAAACATCAATATACCTCATCATCTTTCTAAGGAAGAAGCGTTGTCGAGGATCAAAGGATTATTGCAGCAGGTTAAAGAAGAGCAGGCCAATATTGTTTCAAACGTGAAAGAAAGCTGGCAGGGAGACAAAGGAGCGTTTTCCTTTTCAGCAATGGGATTCGATCTTTCCGGTCTGATAGATGTAAAAGACGATGGCGTGGATATCAATACCGATCTGCCGTTTGCCGTTTCGTTATTCAAAGAGAAGATAAAAGAAATGATTACGGAAAAGGCAACCCAACTGCTGTCCTGAGCACACCTCCATCTTTTTGGGGATTATCAATCATTACGCTATATTCTTTCTTGACAAAGCCTTATATTACATCATTTTAAAATCTATTTTTATTGAAATTTACAGGGTGATGAAGAATTTAGTCAAATATAAAATTTGGATCACGCTGCTACTTGCTTCTGTGTTTGTAGGTATAGGAGCCTATAATTTTGTAACGGGAAATATACAATATTCCCATGCATGGTTCTTGTGGGGGTTAATAAGTATGGCAGTAGGGGTCTTGTGGATCTTGATCTCCGGGAGATCCAGGCGACATTCAAATAAATGATATGAAAGTTTGCGGATTTACGTTTATAAGAAACGGTATAAAACTGGATTTCCCGTTCAGAGAAGCCATACGTTCCATTTTACCTTTATGCGATGAAGTGATCGTGGCTGTGGGAAAATCCGACGATAATACGCTGGAAGTGGTAAAAGCGATCAGCCCTAAAGTGAAAGTGCTGGAAACCGTATGGGACGAAAGCGTAAAAAGTGGCGGTAAGGTATTAGCCCTGGAAACCGATAAGGCATTCCAGGCAATTCCCGACTTTTACGACTGGGCGTTTTACATACAGGGCGATGAGGCAGTACATGAAAAATATCTTCCGGTAATAAAAAAAGCGATGGAAGAGCATCTCGATAAAAAAAATATCGACGGGCTGCTTTTTAATTATACCCACTTTTTTGGCTCTTACGATTATGTGGGAACCAAATATTCATGGTACCGGCACGAGATAAGAGTGGTGCGTAACAACAAAAATATTTACTCCTACCGCGATGCTCAGGGCTTTAGAAAAGACAATAATAAAAAATTAAGGGTAAAGCCCATTGATGCATGGATATATCATTACGGCTGGGCAAGAATACCCAAAGCCATGCAGGAAAAGATCAATTCCAGCAGCAAGCTTTACCACGGCGAAGACTTTGGCGAGATCTCTTACGAATACAACGAAGTGCATGAGCCTGTAAAAAAATTTGAAGGCACACACCCGGAGGTGATGCACGAGCGGATCGCGCAAAGGAACTGGAGTTTTATACCTGATACCAAACGCCGGTATGCATCAAAAAAAGACTGGCTGAAACACAAGGTGGCTGCGCTTACCGGTTGGATGCCCGGGGAGTACAGGAATTATAAGATCGTAAAATAAAAGCACGAAAAGGAAAAGCGGCCGACATCTCCACGGCCGCTTTTTACCATCACACTTCAAAACATATCAAAACCAGCTCCCCGTCCATGCTTTATTTACTGCTTTGCCCAGTTTTCTCTTCCTGCGCGACACAGCGATCATGTGACGTATGAGCGTATAAGGCACCAGAAGCATCAAAAACACAATAGTGAAGGGCGGTATTCCCAGCATAGATACCCATTTGCCGCCAAACTGCCTGCGCATCGGTCTCCTGAGCCTTTCCGCAATAAGATACATGCTGGGCACAATGATCAGCGTCATGAAGAAGGCGAAGATCAGTCCAAAGATAATGGTCCAGGCCAATGGCTTCCAGAAACGCGCACTGTCACCGCCAAAGAAAATATGCGGCTCCATGCTGGAGAACAGTCCCACAAAATCTATATTAAACCCTACTGCCAGCGGTATTAAACCGAAGATCGCGGCCAGCGCGGTAAGCAATACCGGCACGATACGTATTTTACCCGCCTCGATCATGGCTTCCCTTGTTCTTAACCCACGGCTCCTCAGCTCATCTGCAAATTCAATAACCAGGATCCCGTTCTTCACTACAATACCGGCCAACCCTACAATGCCCAGTCCCGTAAATGCTACCGACACTTCCATGCCGGTGAGGCTGAATCCGAGCAATACACCTATAATGCTGAAAATAATCTCTGATAATATGATCACCGGCTTGCTGACCGAATTAAACTGCAACACCAGTATGAATAATATAAGCATTAAAGCTACCAGCAGCGCTTTAAAAAGAAACGCTCCTGTTTCAGCCTGCTGCTCTCCTTCCCCGGTTTGCTTTATCGTAACCCCGTCGGATCTGCCGTGGAAATCGGCTATATAATTTTTGATCTGCTGGTTAACCGCTGTAGGTGTGTATCCCTGCGAGGTAAGCACATTGGAACGGAGAGTGATCACCCTTTTCTGGTCTTTTCGTTTTACACTGCCCAGCGTATTGGTATAATCTACCTTTACCAGAGAGCTGATAGGCACATTTTTAATAGCACCTCCACTGGCCATATCACGGAAAGTGATATTCATGTTCAGCAGGTCGGAAAGGCTTTTCCGTTGCAGCTCATTATTCCGCAACTGTATTTTATACTCGTCTTCCCCATCCTTAATTTTCGACACTTCCCGGCCAAACAGCGCGGTACGGATCTCCATGCCGATCTGTGCAGAGGAAACGCCTTCGATGAGAGCCCGCTCCCGGTTCACAGTAATGCTGATCTCTGGGTTGGTCAGATCCACATCCATTTTTAATTCTTCCACGCCCGGTACCTGTATGGAATCAAGATAATTTTTAAGCGCTACTCCAGTTTTAATAAGCTTGTCGAAATCTTCACTGGCTATTTCAATATTTACCGGGGGATCAGTGGGCGGTCCACTGGATTCCTGATCCACTGAAATTTCCGCACCCGGAATTCCTTTTATCGCCCTGCGGATCGAATCGAGCAATGCCGCCGTAGATGCGCCATGTCTCTTTTCAAACTCAACGAACGATACCTGCACCCTGCCCAGCTCAGGGCGTGCGCTCCTGTCGCCGCTTTGCGGGTCGCCGGCGCCAATGGCCACATTGGAGATCACGCTTTCCACAATAGGGTTCTTTTTGCCGTTCTCCATATCCAGCACTTTATATACGCGCTGCTCAAGGGTACGGGTGATGGAATCTGTATATTCTACATCAGTACCCACAGGCAGCTTGAGATACACATAAATAAAATTGGGGTCGGCTTTGGGAAAGAAAACAATAGGCACCCGCTGGCTGCCCACCGACGCGCCAAAGATCATGAAGCTCAGTATAAGCAAACCGATAGTGCCCAGCAATAAATGAACCGGCCGCCAGCCTTTCAGGGCCCATCGCAGCAAAGATTCATAGTGCCCCATGATCCAGGGCAGCACCCTGTTCTGAAAGGCATGAATGACCCCGTCGAGCACATAGCGGTTCAGTAAGATCATCAGAAGCAGGAACAGCAGGATATTACCCAGGAAAGGAGCGCCTGAAATATCCAACACAATGCCGGCTGCAACAGCCACCCAGAAAAACGGCTTCCTGAAAATGGCAGATTTTTTTTCCTTCTCTTCTCCTTCGGGATGGTTCATGAAATCCACCGCAAATACCGGGTTCATGATAAAGGCAACAATCAGCGAAGCTGTAAGCGTAAATATAAGCATCACCGGCAGGTAGATCATGAATTTACCGATGATCCCCGGCCAAAACAGCAGGGGAAAGAAAGGCGCCAGCGTGGTAAGCGTACCTGCCAGCACGGGAATGAACACTTCTCCCGCAGCAACAATGGCCGACTTTTCGGAACTGAGCTTACCCTTTGCCTGTATAAAAATACGATGGGTATTCTCTATGACCACAATGGCATCATCTACTATGATCCCCAACCCAAACAAAAGGGCGAACAATACCATAAAGTTGAGCGTAACATTACCGCCGATCATAATATCCGCCGCCGGCAAAAACATAAAGGCTACGAACATGCTCAGCGGAACAGAAAGCGCCACAAAAAACGCGTTGGTAACGCCCATGAAGAACATCAGGATAACAAGCACCAGGATAAAGCCGATAACAATGGAATTTACCAGCTCGTCGAAGGAATGCCTCGCATTCCTGCTCTGGTCGCCGGTAATGGTGATGTTCAGGTCTTTGGGAAACTCGCTTACCTGCATTTCCTCCACCGTCTGCTTTACCGCATCTGCCGTTTCAATAAGATTTTCACCCGAACGCTTAACAATATTCAGCGTAATAACATTTTTGCCATCCAGCCGGGCGTAGCTCTCCCGCTCTTTGGTAGTATCTTTAATAACAGCAATATCTTTCAGGTAGATGGATGCACCGGTAGGACCACGCACCACCACTTTTTCAATATCCGCTGCGGAGCGAAACTGGCCCTTGAGCTGCAGTGTACGTTTCATATTGCCTACTTCCAGCAATCCGCCCGATATATCCATGTTTTCGCGCGATACCGCATTGGCGATATCATCGAACGTAACGTTGGCACTGCGCATCCGGTAATTATCCACGTTGATCTGGAACTCGCGCTCGGGAGCGCCCACAATATCAACACGTGTTATCTGTGAAAGCTCTTCCAGCTTATCCTGCAGGTCATCGGCGTATTTCTTGAGCCGCATATTGTCGTAATCGCCGCTGATGTTCACATACATAATAGGGATCTCAGACAGGCTTACTTCCATTACGGTAGGTTCTTCGGTAAGATCGGTAGGCAGGTCCTTCTTCGCTTTATCCACTGCATCCTTCACCTTCTGCACTGCTACATCTATATTCACGTCCGTATTGAACTCCACCACAATGGCAGAATAGTCCTGCACCGAAGTGCTGGTCGTTTTCTGGATCTTTACTCCTGTAATACCCTTGATCTGCTTCTCTATAGGCTGGGTAACCAGGTTCTCTATATCACGGGGCGAATTTCCCACATACACCGTTTGAATGTATACCGTGGGGATCACAATATCCGGGAACTGCTCCTTAGGCAGTGTAACGAACTGGAACACCCCGATAGCGCTGACAAACAGCATCAGCAGGTAAATGGATGTTTTATTTTTTATGCTCCAGGTGGTCGGCTTAAATTCTTTAAACTTACCATTCAGATTTTCTACTTCGCTCATATTAAATCAGTGTTGTATATCCACAAAAGATTCCCTGTCAGTTCATAGTAAGCGCCTGCCCTTCATACAATCCCTGGAAGCCGTCTGTTATGACCTGCTCTCCTACCTCAAGCCCCGCCTGCACTTCTACTTTATCCTCGTATAACTGTCCTATCGTTACCGGCTTTTTATGAGCCACCCATTTGCCCTCCTGCTGCACCGCTACCATCACAAACTTTCCTTTATCATCATTTTGCAGGGTGTTTACAGGAACAGTGATCACATTTTTAGCAGTGTAGTCCTGTATCTTCACCAATGCGATCTGGTTGGGACGAAGTGATTTGTCGGCAGGCAGCTTTGCTTCAATATAAAATGAACGGCTGTTGGGATCAATCAGCTTACCGGCAACCGATACTTTGGTAGTGATGATTTTGTTGCTGCTTTCCGGGAAGCTCACCAGCACTGCACTACCCACACCTACACGTTCCAGGTAGTTTTCGGGCACCTGGGCTACAATTTTAAGATCACTGGTATTTACGATGCGGATCTGCGGGCCACCCTGGAAAAATTCACCCACCTTTATGTTCACCGTTTCAGCAACGCCCGACATCTCTGCATACACATTAGAAAACGAGGATTGCTCCCGGGCGGCGGCAATTTGCTTCTCAACCGATTCTACGTTATTCTTTGCGCTCAATAGCTGCACTTCGGTGCCGATATGCTGATCCCACAAATTTTGCTGCCGCCGCAGAATATCTTTGGCATAAGCGAGCTGCGTGTTCAGCTGGTCGATCTGCTTTTGCACCATGGCATCATCGAGCTTCAGCAGCAACTGTCCTTTTTTTACATAGTCACCCTGTTTTACATAAACCGCTTTTACCAAACCTCCCTGTCCGCGTGGTGCCACATAAGCCACATTAGTGGCATCAATGTGACCCTGCAGATCAATATAATGGGTAAAGCTGCTGGTTTGAAGCGGTGACACGGCCACCAGCTTTGCATTTTCCTTTTTCTGCGAAGGATCAAGCTTGATGATCTCCTCCTCAAGCGCTGCTATTTTTTCATTCAGCACTTTTTGCTCGCTCTTCATCTTCTCCAGTTGTGCCTTCTTCGCTTCTATACTTTTATTTCCTTTGTCGGCAGTACTGCCGCAGGAAGCGAGAAATACTAATGCAGCAAGCGTGAAAGCGGTTTTAAATACATTTTGCATATATCTGTTTTTATAAGTCATTGTAATGGTTGTATTATAGTTTACCTGTTGCTTTCTCATAATCTACCCTGGCTATTATAGCACTGTATAACGCATTGATATAATTGGTTTGAGCAGCCTTCATATCGGTTTGGGCCTGGGTGATCTCTGTATTGGATCCCATACCCGCTTCAAACTTCTTTTTTGTTTGCTGAAATACGGTTTCCGCCAGTTGCATATTTTTTTTCTGATAATCGAGTGTTGCTATTGCTGTATTGAAATTGTTCCTTGCCGTTTCGATCTCGCTGTCAATGGTGATCTTCAGTGCGTCACGCTGATTGATGCGTTGCTGCAAGGCAAGATTCGCTTTGGCTATCCTGGCATTGGCTGAGAATCCCGTAAAAATGGGGATATGAAGCTGCAGGGTGATCGCAGAGATATCAAACCAGTCGCCTTTTTCAAAAAAATTAAATGTATTGCGCTGCGCATTTTTGTTGTAATAGCCGTTGAGAGATAAGGTAGGTAATTTAGACAGCTTATAGCGGCGTACATCGTATTCCCCCAGCGCAACCCCCAGATTGGCATACTGGTAGTCTTTTCTTTGTGCATAATTGAAGTCTTCCATTTCCAATATGCCGCCCCTGATCTTTTCATCCGTTAAAGTGTCGGTCAGCACCAGCGAATCCTGAACAGGCATACCCATAAGCACTTTCAGCCCCAGGTAGCCATTGCCCACCTGGTTCAACGCACTTGTTCTTTCTGTTTGAAGATTGGCCAGCTGTACCGTGATCTTATCAATGTCCAGCTTCTCGGCAAACCCGTTCTCCTGCATTATGCGGGTATCATGCTGGAATTTGTTGAGCAGCTCGATATTGGCATCCAGCAGCTCGATCTGCGTTTTAGCCGCCACCAATTGATAATATATTTTATACACATTGGCCCTGATGGTTTCCTCCGTTACTTCAGCATATTTTTCCTGGAACTGCATAAGCGTTCGCCTGGCCTGCAACCCTACAAATACCTGGCCGTCGAATACGATCTGGTTAAGCGATATGCCGCCCGTAGCCCCCCATTTCACACCAAAGGCCAGCTTTTCAAAAGTACCCGGCTGTCCTCCAAAAAACTCTGCAGGAACAAGACTTACCGGAAGCTTTGCATTGTATACCAGCGAGCCACTTGCGCTGATCTGCGGATAGGCCGAACCGGTAAATTCCCGGTTGGTTTGCTCCTGGATCTGTATATCGAGCAATGCATTTTTTACCTGCACATTATGCTGCCTGGCATAATCAAGCGCCTGCTGTAATGAAAAAGCATGTATTTCCGCCGGCAGCTTTTGCTGAGCCTGTATATTTGCTGAACACAGAAAGGCAAGTGCCATTAACCCGCACTTCGCCAGTTTCCATTCCTTTATCTTCATATTGTCTTTTTAAACATTAACATCTGTTTTCTGATCTTCAGGCTTACCCCGTCGATCCACGATTTTTGTAAGCATGTCGCTATTGACTTTTCATGCATGCGTTCCCTGCTGGCCTTGATATTTCTGAACCAGTTTTTGGCCTTTGGCGCTTGTAATGCCATACAAAAAATGAATGGTTAACTCCTCAAGGATAGTACCAAAATCCAGCTTACCCGGGGGAAAGAGATCGGGGTTAAATAACATGAATACGGTGGCAAGCCTGAACCTGGCAATAAGATCAACATTGATATCCGACCGGTACAACTGCATCCTTATCCCCTCTTCAAGATTCTCTCTGATCTGCTTATACAGGAATTTGTCTTTGTGATCGGCGATCTTCCTGTAGGCGGCGGGGTGATACTTCTGCAGATCATACATGACCGTGGGATTCATAGCCTTTAACATTTCCTTTACGATATCTGCCGCCTGAAATATCTCGTGCACCGGGTTCCCGCTTTGTGCCCTGCACACGGAGCACTCACTGGCACTGTTCTTTACTACTATCTCCATTACACTATCCACCAGGGCATCCTTATCGGCATAAAACTGGTATATGGTTTTTTTGCTGATGCCCAACTGCGACGCGATCTCATCCATGCTGATGCTCCGGATCCCATACCTGAGAAATAAGTCATGAGCCTTCTGCGCAATTCTTTCCTGTACTTCCATAGCTTCAAAATCGGGGACAAAACTATGGAAACTTTTATTGTTACCAAAGTTTCCATAGTTTTTTATATCATTTTTTTGATGAACGGCAAATTCATGATAAGCGAGAAGTGAATAGGCAATAGTGAATAGCTGACCGCAGCCCCCAAGAAAGCTGAGAGGAGAGACGTTCGGATAGTTTACAGTTTATGGTTTGGAAGTTTATGGCATGGGTTACACCCTCGCCCTATACCTTACACCTCAAACCTGAAACCTGTGACCTGAAACCTACCCCTTTCTCAAAACGATAAGCCACATTATGGGTAACTTAGCCCTACATTTGCACAACAACTGTTTGTTATGCCTTTCAGAAAATGGGCGAAAAGTCTCCTCCAGGTTTTTTTACAGGGATTGATCATCCTCGCTCCTATCGTGATAACGATCTGGGCACTCACATCGCTGTTCAATTTTGTTGACAGCATACTGCCAGACGTCATTGAAAGGATATTCCCCGAGTTTTCCGACTACAACCTGCCCGGAGTGGGGTTTGTGGTGGCTATACTGATCATCCTGCTGGTGGGATATATTTCCTCGTCCTTTATAGTAGGGAAGCTGGTGGAGCTGTTTGACAGCATACTTCAGAGAACCCCGGGGATAAAGATCATCTATACCACCCTGAAAGATTTTTTTGAAGCTTTTGCGGGTAACAAACGGAAATTTGACAAAGCCGTGTTGGTTGCCATTGAAGCGCCTGATGTATGGAGGATCGGCTTTGTAACACAGGAGGAGCTGGCAGAATTTGGATTGAATGAATACGTGGCGGTATACGTTCCCCAATCCTATGCCTTTGCCGGGCATTTGTATTTTGTGAAAAGGGAAAGAGTAAGGATTGTTACGGATATCAGCTCAGCCGATGCTATGAAATTTGCTATTTCGGGCGGTGTCACCAACCTTGACGAAGATATATCTGCCAAATCAACTCATTGACAGGCCGTATCATTACACCTCCTTCCGCTTCATCTAACACAATTTTCATACCGGACTCAATACCATACTTTTTTCTTAACCGCTTAAATGTGCCCCTTTTTATTGTTAAACCTGTATCTTCATAAAAGCTATTGCCTATCCTCACCGCTTAACCGCTAACCATGATGCGCCTGAAAATAATACTGCTCACCTGCTTTGCCACTATCTGCTGGCGGCAGGCGCTTTGCTGGGGTTTTTACGCCCACAAACAAATTAACCACCATGCGGTATTTCTCCTCCCTCCTGCCATGATGGCGTTTTACAAGCCTCACATTGATTTTTTAACGGAACATGCCGTTGATCCCGATAAAAGAAGGTATATCGTAAAGGCAGAAGGTCCCCGGCATTTTATTGATCTGAACCGTTACGGCACATACCCTTTTAACAGCCTGCCCCGTACATGGTACAACGCCGTGGAAAAGTATGGGGAAGATACGCTGGCGGCTCATGGTATCGTTCCCTGGTGGACATATATTATGCTGCAGCGGCTTACCGAAGCCTTCAGAGGAAAAAACTATCCGGCTATTCTCAAACTGTCTGCCGAGATCGGGCATTATATAGCAGACGCCCACGTGCCATTGCACGCTCACAGTAATTACAACGGGCAGCAAACCGGGCAACACGGCATTCATGGTTTATGGGAGAGCCGCATACCCGAGCTGCTGGCTGAAGCCGAATTTGATTATTTCATCGGCAAGGCACAGTATCTCTCCCATCCCCAACAGTATATCTGGCAGCGGGTGCTGGAAAGTGCTGCAGCCGCAGATACGGTGCTGGCCATTGAAAAAGCGCTTACACAGGAATTCCCGCCTTTCCTCAAATACGCCTTTGAGGAAAGGAACGGTATCATCATCCGGCAATATTCCTCGGTATTTACCATTGCCTATAATGCACGCCTGCGGGGAATGGTGGAGCGGCGCATACGCCAGTCTGTCTTTGCGGCAGCTTCCCTATGGTACACCGCATGGATCAATGCCGGACAGCCGGAATTACAGCCGCTACCAAATGTCGACTTTTCAGAAGCAGACAAAAAGAGCTTTGAAGCATTAAACCGTATTTGGAAAACCGCTGAGCAGGAAGACGGAACTTGCGGGAATTGACGTATATTTGGCACCCTCAACGAATGCGAAGCCGAATATGAATTGAGTCTTTCAATTTTTCAATGGTACACAATGATACACAACTTTAATGCCGGTCCCAGTATTTTACCCCGGCAGGTATTTGAGCAGGCAGGAAGAGCTATTACTGACTTTAACAACACCGGGCTTTCAATTCTTGAGATCGGGCACCGCACCCCCCTTTTCCAGGCAGTGCTGGATGAAGCCATTGCACTGGTAAAGGAATTAATGCAACTGGACAGCGATCATGGAGTGTTATTTTTGCACGGCGGTGCCACCACGCAGTTCTTCCAGGTACCTATGAACCTGCTGAACGATAATGAAACTGCCGCATACCTCGACTGTGGCGTGTGGGGCACTAAGCCTATAAAAGAAGCGAAACTTTTCGGGAACGTAAATGTAGTGGCATCTTCGAAAGACAGGGGCTATACCTATATCCCAAAAAAATTTGAGATCCCTGCAGATTCCGCTTATTTTCATTACACAACCAATAACACCATCGAGGGAACACAAATGCATGATGTTCCGCAAACCACAGTTCCCCTCGTTGCCGATATGAGCAGCGATATTTTAAGCCGGGTAATGGATTTTAACCGGTTTGACCTCATCTATGCCGGTGCACAGAAAAATATCGGCGCCGCGGGAGTGAATATGGTAGTAGTCAACAAGAATATTTTAGGAAGAGTGAAAAGACCCCTGCCTTCCATGATGGACTACCGTAAGCATATCGAAAACGGTTCTATGCTGAATACCCCGCCGGTGTTCGCCATATATGTTTGTATGCTCACCCTTCGCTGGTTAAAGGAACAGGGAGGCGTAGCCGCTATTGAAAAAATAAACAATGAAAAAGCAGCATTGCTGTACGACACATTAGACAGCATTCCTGTTTTTAAACCCACCGTTGATAAAGCAGACCGCAGCAAAATGAACGTGGTGTTTGTGATCGAAAACCCCGAAACGGAAAAGGCTTTCCTCAACCTTTGCCAGAAAGAAGGTATGGTGGGGGTAAAAGGCCATCGCAGCGTAGGAGGATTCAGGGTTTCATTATACAATGCCCTCCCCCTCAGCAGCGTACAGGCGCTGGTTGAGGTAATGCAGCATTTTGCATTAAAACATGCTTAATCCAAAATCATTCTAATCTATTGCTATGGCAACTATCGTTCCATTTACCGCATTGCGCCCGCAGGCACAATATGCCAAACAGGTGGCATCGCCGCCTTATGACGTACTGAGCAGCAAAGAAGCGAAGCTGGAAGCACGGGGCAATCCCAATTCTTTCCTTCATATTACCAAATCGGAGATTGACCTGCCGGAAGATACTGACGTGCACAGCAAAGAAGTATATGAAAAAGCAAAGGATAACCTGGATGCTTTCATACAGCGTGAAGTGCTGTTCCGCGAAAACAAACCCTGCTATTACATCTACCGGCTGGTAATGAATGGGAAAAGCCAGACCGGGTTGGTTTGTACCTCTTCGGTTGACGATTACGAGAACGACATCATCAAAAAGCATGAGTTTACACGGCCCGAAAAAGAGCAGGACCGGATCAATCATATTGCAGCCACCGGCGCACAAACCGGGAATGTTTTTCTGGCTTACAAAAACGTACCCGAAATAGATGCCCTTATTGCAAAATGGCAAACGGAAAAAAAACCGGTATACGATTTTGTGGCCGATGACAGTATCAGTCATACCGTTTGGGTGGTCAACGACGACAAGACCATTGCCGCCATTACGCAATGCTTTTCCGAAGCGGTAGATAACACTTACATTGCCGATGGCCATCACCGTGCGGCAAGCGCCGCCAAAGTGCGGCTCACGGCTGCCGGCGACGCGGAAGGCGCCAATTACTTTCTCACCACCTTGTTCCCCGCTTCGCAATTGCGCATATTGGATTATAACCGCGTGGTAAAAGACCTGAACGGCTTGAATAAAGAAATCTTCCTGAAGCGTATAGCAGAAAAATTCGACGTGGCGTCTGCTTCCACCGCTTTTGCCCCGCAGCGGCTCCACGATATTGGAATGTATTTAGATGGCCAATGGTATGCACTAACTGCAAAGGCAGGCACTTACACCCCCGACCCGGTGGGTGTGTTGGATGTGACCATTTTGCAGAGCAATCTTTTAGACCACATACTTAATATTAAAGATCCCCGCACCGATCAACGCATAGATTTTGTGGGGGGCATACGAGGACTGGCCGAACTGGAGAAAAGAGTAAACAGCGGGGAAATGCAGGTGGCTTTCAGCCTGTATCCCGTAAGCATACAGCAACTCTTTGACATTGCTGACAGCGGTACGGTAATGCCCCCTAAAAGCACCTGGTTTGAGCCGAAGCTGAGAGATGGATTGCTTACACATTTGATTGGCTGAGGAAGAGAGGGGATGCAGGTTACAGGGTGCAAGTTGCAGGATGCAGGGAATACCCGTTTTAATGCCGGGTTTGTAGTTTGGGAGTTTATGGTTTATAGTTATGCGAGCTTCGGATTTAAGGTTTCCGACTTCGGAATTGAAATTTTTAGTCCTCCGTCGTTCCCGGGAACCTCTCAAACAAAACCTTTAATTCAGCGGCTTTGCCGGGAAATACATCCTGCAGGTTAGTACGCTCACTGGGTCAAGATCCAGGTTGAACAGCTCCTTAGCCGCATTTTTGGGATACTATTACTATCTCTTACTCAAGAGTTTATTTTACTAATATATATTAGTATATATTTGTATTGTAAACTTAGTACAATATGATTCTAAAATCAGAAATAGAGCTTATATGGAGAGAACAGCAGGTCAGACCTGCATGGAAAAGCATAGAAAGAATACAGCCTGGCAAAATAGATATAAATAACGATTTTATACAGGTCATATCTGGCATCCGCAGATGTGGCAAAAGCACACTGCTACATCAATTGATGAGTAGATATGAAAATGTGATGTACCTCAATTTTGAAGACCCCCGTCTCTTGAATTTTGAAGCCGGTGATTTCAGCAAAATACGTGAAATTACTCCTCGCGGAACCCAGGCTTTTTTCTTTGATGAAATACAAAATGTGCCCCAATGGGAATCTTTTATCCGTCAATTGCATGATGAAAAAAAGAAAGTATTTATTACAGGCTCTAATGCATCCCTGCTTAGCAGGGAACTTGGAACAAGACTTACCGGGAGATACCTCAACACCGAATTGTTTGCATTCTCCTATCCCGAATATCTTTTATTCAAAAAAGAAAAAAAATCACCTGCCAGTTTTGAACATTTTTTAGAAAATGGGGGATTTCCGGAATACTTGAAATATCCCAATGCCGAAGTGCTGCAAAATCTCTTAAAAGATATTATCCTACGTGATATCGCCGTAAGATACAGTATACGAAACACCCATATGCTTTTGGATATTGCCTTATTTCTAATATCCAATGCGGGTAAGGAAACTACATTTAATAGTCTTAAAAAAATGTTTGGAGCGGGGTCTGCAAACACAATACTTGATTACCTCAGCTGGATGGAAGACGCATATTTGTTATTTTTTTTACAAAAGTTCAGATGGTCTGCTAAAAGCAGGAATATTAATCCACGCAAGGTATATGTAATAGACAACGGCCTAATAAAAGCTAATTCACTAAGTTTTGCCAAAGATAAAGGGAGGCTGTTGGAAAACGCAGTATATATTTTCTTCCGTAGCAAAGGACTGAACCTATACTATTTCAGGGAAAATAGGGAGTGCGACTTCGTATTGATGAAAGACAAAAGAATATGGATGGCAGTACAGGTTTGCTATGAGCTGAATCACGACAACAAAGACCGGGAAATAAACGGGTTGGTCGAGGCAATGAATTTTTTTAGCCTGCAGGAGGGATATATCATCACCCTAAGCCAAAAAGACACGTTGACTGTTGAAAATAAAAAAATAAGAGTTGAAGCAGCCCATACTTTCTTTACCCAATTTGGAATCATTAAGAAGTAAATTTCCAAAGATCCATATCCGTTTCATCATCTAATCCTCCGTCGTTCCCGGGAACTTCTCAAACAAAACCTTTAATTCAGCAGCTTTACCGGGAAATACATGCAGCAGGTTAGTGCGCTCGCTGGGGTCATGATCCAGGTTGAACAGTTCTTCGGCGGCTCCTTTAGGAATACTGTTGATGCCATCTCCCTGCCTTGCCCGGGTACGCCGGTATTTCCATTCACCTGTTCGCACGGCTTCACATATCCCATTGTTTACATAATAGATCTCGCGGTGGGCAGGATGGGCGCCCGCTTTGCCAAGCAGCACGGGGCCAACAGACTGTCCATCTAATGTTCTGCCGGCAGGTAAAGCGGCATTCGTCCATTCGGCAAGCGTGGGCAATACATCCAGGTTACTCATAACATCAGTGATCACACCGCCGGATGGAATATGTCCTTTCCAGTATACGATAAAAGGCTCCCTGACACCGCCTTCGTAGGTTTCTCCTTTTTTACCCCTGAAAACACCTGCCGTGCCGACATGCCAGGGCTTTGTGGCGCCATCGTCTGCCATGCGGGAAGGGAAATCGATCCACGGACCGTTATCGCTTGAGAAAAAAAAGATCGTATTATCATCAAGCCCCTGTTCCTTTACCGCATCCCAAAGCGCAGCAAGACGCTCATCCATTTCTTCCACCACATCTCCAAGCGGCCCGCCCGCCGATCTGTTTTTATTTTTTACATCAGAGGCAAATGCCACGGGCAAATGCGGCATATTGTGAGCAAGGTAAAGAAAGAAAGGCCTGCCCTTTTTTTGCTGCCGGATATATTGAATGGCTTCATCTGTATACACCCGGGTAAGTATCGAATCGGCCGGACGAATGATCTCAGGCGTTCTATTGCGGAAAATTTTAATAGCCGTATCTGTTTTCACGTACGGATGCCTGTAATCCTGGCTATACAACATACCATAATAAAAATCAAAACCCTGTGCGGTAGGATGGTTATAAGGAACATGATCGCCGAGGTGCCACTTGCCGATCATAGCAGTAGCGTAGCCCGCGCTTTTCAACATCTCGGCAATGGTTACCTCCTTATCGGGCAGCCCCAGCGGGGAACCCGGTCCAATAGGATAAGGCAGGTTCATACGCGAAGCGTACCTGCCGGTAAGTAATGAAGCCCTTGATGGCGTGCAGGAGGGGCTGGATACAACGTAATTGGTGGCACGGGCGCCTTCCCGGCTCATTTGATCCAGAAAGGGTGTTTTAATAACAGGGTTGCCGTAGCAGGAGAGATCGGAATACCCCATGTCGTCTGCCAGCACAAAAATGATATTGGGTTTATCCTGGGCATGCAGCAGGTAGCTGCCTGCCATATATGCCGCAATGAAAAGAACAGCATATCCCGTTTGATTCTTTTGCATGATGAAGATCGTTTGAATGCTTTTAAAGGTACTATCACATAACAGAAATGTTCACAATTATTTTCATCGTACAGGTATTATCTTTACCGCTATGAAATTCTGGGTTGTACTGTCATTATCCGTCCTCTTCGCTTTGAGTGCTTTTGCGCAGCAAAATGCCGATACCTTGCAGCAAACGGGCCGCGATTATATGCGCAAAGGCGACTGGGGAAACGCCATACTTGTATTTAGCCGGGCGCTGGAGCAAAGACCCAATGATATCAGCCTGCTCAATGACATTGCCTACGCTTATTTTTTGCAACGTGATTTTGTAAAAGCGCTGGAAACCATTAAGCCGGTGGTACAGGGCAATAATGCCGATGTGCAGAGCTTCCAGATCGCAGGAACCATATACCGTGCTATTGAGGAATTGAAAGAAGGTGCAAAAGTATATACCAAAGGTCTAAGAAAATTCCCCAACAGCGGTGTGCTGCACAGCGAGTATGGTGAGCTACTCTGGCAGAAAAAAGATTACAACGCCATTGTGCAGTGGGAAAAAGGCATTGCCGTTGATCCGAATTACCCCGGCAACTATTACCACGCCAGCCGTTACTATTATTTTACTACCGATAAGGTATGGAGCCTTATTTATGGTGAGATCTTTATTAATCTTGAAAGCTATACGGTCAGAACAGCAGAGATAAAAAACATCCTCTTCGATGGGTATAAAAAGCTGTTTGCAGGCTCCGATCTTTTACAAGGCTATAACAGCAAAAAGAAAAACGGGTTTGAGAAAGCCTTTCTTACCTCCATGAACAGCCAGACAGCACTTGCCGCTACCGGCATTAATCCGGAAACGCTCATCGCTATAAGAAAGGGGTTTATTGCCAACTGGTTCGGAACCAGTGCCGCCAGGTTCCCTTTTCGTTTGTTTGATTACCATAAGCAACTGCTCGAAGCCTATATGTATGAGTCCTATAACCAGTGGATATTCGGCGCTGCCATTCAGGCGGATGATTACCAGGCCTGGATAAAGAACAATCCTGAAGCTTATCGCACCTTCAATGATTTTCAGCGGGGCAGGGTGTTTAAATTACCAAAGGGTCAATATTATCAAAACCGGTAGGCTTTCTTTTTTGTTTATCATTTTTTGCCTAATTTGAACCAAAGCATAAACAACGATTGTTATGATTCAACCCCTGCGACTATTTGATTGCTTAGATTATCAACTGGAAAAATTCCCCAAGCAGGATATGCTTGTGGCAAAGGAAAACGGACAGTGGCATCCTTACAGCACGGCCGAGGTAAAGCAAACCTCCCTGCGACTGGCTGCCGGACTGCGGGCGCTTGGTGTTTCCGGCAACGATATGACCACGGAGAACCGCGATAAGATCGCCATCATTTCCAACAACCGTCCCGAATGGCTGATCACCGACCTGGCGGTACAGCAAACCGGCGCTATACTCGTTCCCATTTATCCCACCACCAACCCGCTCGAAATCGAGTTTATCTTTAATGATGCGGCTGTAAAATACGTATTTGTGAGCAGTGAAGAGCTGCTCCAAAAGCTACAGGGCATCCGTTCCAAGATATCTACGGTAAAAGAAATTTATACCTTTAACCGGGTTGAAAATGCAAGGCACTGGTCGGAAGTGCTGGATAAGGCTACGGATGCAGGATTAACTGAGATAGAAACCATAAAAGCCAGCATTCAGAAACATGATCTCGCTACCATTATTTACACTTCCGGTACCACCGGTACCCCAAAGGGTGTAATGCTGAGCCACCATAACATTGTTCAAAACGTTTTTTTATCCAAGGAGTGTTTTCCTTTTGATGACCAGCCCCAATACAAAGCACTGAGCTTTTTGCCCCTGAACCATATTTTTGAAAAAATGGTAAGCTATATCTATATGTTCAGCGGCATAGGCATTTATTATGCCGAAAGCCTGGAAACCATCGGTGCCAACCTGCAGGAAGTAAAACCCGATGTGTTTACCACCGTTCCCCGCCTGCTTGAAAAAGTTTACGAACGGATCGTGGGCAAAGGCGCTGAACTTACAGGCATAAAAAAGCAACTCTTTTTCTGGTCCGTTAATTTGGGGAAAAAGTACGACAACCTTATCGACGGAGGCTTTTTGTACAACCTCCAGCTATCCATTGCCAATAAGCTTATTTTCAGCAAATGGCGGGAAGCCCTGGGTGGCAACATCAAATACATCATTACCGGCGGGGCGGCATGCCAGGAAAGGCTGCTGCGTATTTTCAACGCCGCAAAGATACCGCTGTATGAAGGATACGGTCCCACCGAAAACTCACCCGTGATTGCCGTTAACCGGCGCGAACCGGGAGGAACAAAATTTGGTACCGTAGGTCCTCCGATCAATGGGGTTGAAGTGAAGCTGATGGACGACGGGGAAATATGTGTAAAAGGACCATCGGTGATGGCAGGCTATTATAAGCGTCCCGATCTTACTACAGAAGCTATTATTGACGGCTGGCTGCATACGGGCGATATCGGCATATTTGAGGATAATAAGTTTTTGCGCATTACCGACCGGAAAAAAGAGCTGTTCAAAACCAGCGGCGGTAAATATGTGGCGCCTTCCGCTATTGAAAACAAGCTCAAAGAGTCACGGTTCATTGAGCAGGTTATCGTGGTAGGTGCGGGGCAAAAATTCGTAGGCGCGCTTGTAGTGCCTTCCTTCGCCAACTTAAAGGACTGGTGCGAAAAGAACGGTGTCTCTTTTCAATCCAATGAGCAGGTCATTAAAGAGCCGGCGGTAATAGCGCATTACAAAGAAATCGTGGAAACATTAAATCAATATTTCAACCACGTGGAGCAGGTAAAGAAATTTGAGCTGCTGCCGCGCGAGTGGAGCGTGGAATCGGGAGAGGTAACGCCCAAGCTCAGCCTGAAACGAAAAGTGATCATGGAAAAGTATAAAGATGCTATAGAAAGGATATATACTAATGGAACGGTAATATAAGAACGAATTCCGGGGTTGTCAATTTTTGTCCTGTGGGTTGGCACCCCTAACTTTGAATATTCCGACAGCTTTTACCAGCGATGTCACCTATCAAATACCAATCCTGTTTTTAACACCCTGACACCCGGTATCCTTACAAAGGAAGCAGGCACCCTGCTACCCTGTTTAAAAGGGTTACAGTGAAAAATAATTTCCGAAAATAGTGTTGACCTTTTTGCCATTCAGGCAATTTACAGGTAAGGTAGATCTGTTTTCTCATGTTTGACCTTTCTACCAGGTCTGCGAGCGTTGTGTCTACAGCACTCTAATTTTTTAAACCGGCCAAGCAGGCACCGGATGGCTGCTGTTAGGCCTTTTTTGTCAATTCCAGACTCCGTTCATTGCTGTCAATATAATAGGCTTCCCGTCAGTAACTACAATAGTATGTTCGTGCTGTGCCATAAAGCCGCCTTTATTTCCAACCATTGTCCAGCCATCGTTCAGGGTCACGGCATACCTTGATGTGGTGGATATAAATGTTTCAATGGCAACAACAGCATTCTTCCTGAATCTTGCAGGGTTAAACCGGTCTTTGTAATTTGCTATTTCGCCTGGTTCCTCGTGGAGACTTCTGCCCACCCCGTGCCCTGTGAGGTTTTTAATTACTTTATAACCCCGTTTTTTGGCTTCCATCTCTATCATATGCCCTATGTCTGAAATGCGGGTCCCGCCTTTTATAGTATAGATTGCTTTATGCAGGATCTGCTTTGAAGCGTTTACCAGTTCCTGATGGTGGTTAATATCCTCCCCAAGTACAAATGAGCTGCCATTATCCGACCAAAAGCCGTTAAGCTCGGCTGAAACGTCTATATTGACCAAGTCACCTTCCCGGAGTATTTTGTTGTTTGAGGGGATGCCATGACAAAATTCACTATTGACACTTATACAGGTATAGCCCGGGAAGCCATAGGTTAAGTAGGGTGCAGATCTTGCCCCAAAGTATGAGAGGATCTTTGCCCCATAGTCATCCAGTTGTTTTGTTGTTATTCCGGGCCGGGCATAGCTTTGCATTTCCTTCAAAGTGCAGGCAACTGCTTCACTTACTTTTTTCATTCCGGCCAGTTCGGCTTCTTTTGTTATTGACATGGTTGCTTTTATTTGATATATGCGGATAGTTGTTCTATTTATCGTTTGTAAAAAATATAGTCGGTAATAAGCGGTTCAAGCCCGCTCTGTCTAAAATCGCTTGCAATTTGGCCCCTATGGTAAGTGGAATGATTGATCACGTGAAAAAGCATATCACAGATGCTGTTACTAAAAGGTTGCCCTTTGGTATTGGCATAGTGTATGATCTCATTGAGGTCGAAGCTGTCAAGAATAAGCAATGAATGTTCATGGTTCATTTTGTCAATGTGCTTACAGTGTTGAACAGGATGGATATCCCAAACTGCAAAAGCCTTTTGTTTAGGATCAATCCTGTTGTTCCAGATCTGGTGGGCATTAAGGATATGCCCGTACAACTGTATAGCCTTTTCAGATGTTTTGTTTGGGTGTTCATTAAAAATATCCCCCAATTTTTGATTGAAATGATGATTGTATTCCAACAGTTCCTTAAAGAATGATTTCATTTGTCTGAATTTGAGGACATATAGCATTTTCGTTACCAACAACGAAATGCCAAATGCGCTAAGTAAAACGATTAATGGTTTCATAAACCTGCATACAAAATGTGTCCGGCATATTACCGGTTGTTAAAGGTCGTGGCAAGCAGGAATACCTCCCCGCTTGCAGGTAAAAGGTCGTCGGTTCTGTTGGTGAAATAGCGCTGTACCATATCCTTTGTTGATATTGTTTTTGCCGCTTTAAATCCTGCTTCACGGGCTAAGTCCATTATTTCATCCGGCGTAAAGAAGCTGATAAACGGTGTTCCTGCAGCGCGTGCGCCATTTTCCGCTATTTCCTGCATTGGCCTGTCTCCTTCGTCGAGGAGCTGCATCGGCAGGTAAAATGTGATGGCAAGGGTTGAACCAGTCGCAAAGGTTGCTATTTGTTTGAGTGTGGAAACGATCGCTTCCCTGGTAAGATACAGTGTTACCCCGGTGCAGGCCACAACAGCGGGTTTATTGCTGTCAAATCCTGCATTTATGAGTTGTGTAAACCAGGACTGGTTTTCAAAATCAACAGCTACAAAATGTAAATATCCGGGAATACCAAAGCCTGATTCCTTCAACCGCTGCTGTTTCCAGGTCAGCATACCCGGCTGGTCAATTTCATATACCTGAAGCCGGGAAGCAATATCTGGCCGGCGCTGGGCAAAGGTATCAAGCCCTGCACCAAGTATAACATACTGACCCGTTCCCTGTTTGCTTTGTTCGACGATGATATCTTCAATGAAGCGTGCCCGGGCTACAATAGAAGCCCTGAGCCGTTTGGTATATTTCATATCGGGGCGCTCCTGCCAACCCTCGGGCGGCGCTATCAATTTCAGCCCTACTTCATCTTCAATGATATAGGGTGCTGCGTCTGCCTGAACATGCGAAGCTCTCCATAATGCCGTTCTTACCGCGGTATCATCGGGGCCTGCTGTTTGTGTTGCCTCTTCCATATTAAATACGTTGAGCTAAAATTATACCACAGTTTGCACTTATAGTTATACGTCCATCAGCATTTTTCAATAAAAACGGGCTGACTCCATTTTAATGCTTCAGTGGCTCCCGGGACAACCGATCTTAATAATGACCGGATCTCACGCAGCTTTTGCCTCGCATGCTCAGGCGCGGTGCTGATATATTCATCCACATTTTGTGGTTTATGGGTATAATCCATTGTTATTTGATATGTGCATCTTAAGTTGTCAAACAGTATGATTGCCTATGGATTTAATAGTAAAGGGGTAAAGCCTATGGTTGTATTCACTATTCTTTCAATAAAAGCTGATATTGATGTTTAATATGGCTATTGTAATAGTTACCAAAAGACATCGCGTCCTTAAAACCATTCCAAACCTCAATTGGCATATCTGTATGAATATAGCTGTTCTTATCTGTTTTAAATTCAAAATATCCTGTCTTCGAGTCGCAACTATAGTAACTTGCGCTTCTTATCCATGAACTCTTGCTTGTATTGGCCTCATCGACAAAATTGAAATGGGCTGTATGGATAGCTTTTTTTGCTTCACCATAAGTGGAAAAATCCTGTGGTAGCCTTGAACAGTCTATGCTGTTGCAACTCCCCATAATAAATAACAATTTCATTAAAAATAAATTACTTATATATCTGAAGATTTTGAACCCTTCTTGAATACCCCAAACCATAAGAAAAGTAAGGCAATAAGTATAAGGAAAAATATGGTGCCATAATCCGGGCCTGGCAGAATTATATCGTCTCCAACTGCTTCCATTCCTTCCCTTGTTCTTACCCAGAGAGTGTTGCCAATATGTGTTTGTGAGGTTGTCATGATAATGGCAATAGTGAATAATATTAAACAAATTATCGCCGATAAACCCCGCTCCAGGATATTCTCAGCCTTTTTATTTGGCAACCAGTGTTTCCAAACCCAATTAAGAGCAGCCTTAACTAAGAGTAGAATAAGTATAAGATAACCAATACGAATTAAAAACCAGGCAGGCCAAGAATGATCTATTGGCCCCCAAATCAGTAGCGCAACGAAAATTGTTGTAGCCAGATAATTTATAAAACCTATTGATCGTCTTTTGCTCATAGGGGTCATTTAGCATATGTTATCTTAGTTTTATTAAAATTGGCAGTAATACTTATATATACACTATTCTCTTTTAAAATTAAGTTACGAAAAGATGAGGAAGAATCAAATTTACGGTGTGCTGCTTTTTCTTCAGCGTATGTAGAATTCAGGTTTCCGGTTTGAAGTCTGCTAATTCATAATTTACGTTTCGTCCGCCCTTATTTATTTGTTGCAAGAGGCCTTTCTCTACCAGGTCTTTTATATCCCTCAAAGCTGTGTCGGCAGAGGTTTTGGCAATTTTAGCCCATTTTGAGGTTTGTAACTTTCCTTCAAAACCATCAAAAAGTTTGTTGAGCATTAGGCGTTGCCTTTCGTTGATGGGCGTATGCTCGTGCAATTTCCAGAATTCAGCTTTATATAGTATTTTTTGTGTGGTATTTTCGGTAGCAAGTATGGCATTTTTCAGGCAATGTAAAAACCATTTGAGCCATTCGGTAATATCGCCTGTGCTGTGTTGCACTTTTTGTAATATTTTATAATACTGCCTGCGTTCTATCAGGATCTGGCCCGACATACTGTAAAAACGTTCCCCGCTGCCTTCAGCACGGGCAAGCAACATATCTGTTATGGCTCTTCCAATTCTCCCATTCCCATCATCAAAAGGGTGAATGATGATAAACCAAAAATGTGCAATGGCAGCTTTCAATACCGGGTCAAGGGTATTGTTATTATTGAACCAATTCAGGAATCTGTCCATTTCTGCTTTTACCAATTTGGGCTTTACGGCTTCGTAATGCACTTTTTCTTTGCCCAATGCACCTGAAACTACCTGCATATCACCTGTTCGATATCGCCCCACTTCTATTTTGTAAGGTCCACTATACCCCGTTGGGAAAAGTGCCGCGTGCCAACCAAACAGACGTTTGTGAGTTAGAGGCAAGCTGTATCGTTGTGTAGCGTCAAGCATCATTTCTACCACGCCTTCTATATGGCGGTTACCCGGTACAAGCCCTGCGGTGTTAATGCCTAAACGCCTTGCTATAGATGAACGTACCTGGTCGTAGTTAAGTAATTCGCCTTCTATTTCCGATGATTTCACCACGTCTAAGGTCAGGGCAGTAAGCGTGGCTTCTTCTTTGGCAGAAAAACCCAACGCATTCATTTGTCCGATCATTTTTCCCTGCATTAACCGAATCTCTCCAAATAGGGCATTTATGGCATTGTCGTGCCAGGTAAAATCTGTCCAGTTTTTATATTCGTAGATATATTTTGCCATTGTCTCAAATTATGCTGCGGTAAATATAGACATTATTTACCGCGAATTTGCGGTTATTATTTTGTTTTTTCACCGCAAGCAGCAGGGTGAAAAAATTACAGGTTAGTTGTTACCGGGCGCATTCCAAATTTTCGCAGGTTGGTGGAAACTTGCCTACCGGTCAGGCAGAAACAGGCAGTCTTACTTTTAGCTCTAACCCCTCCGCTTTTTCTTTGCTACTTTTTTGCGGAAAAAAGTAGTGCAATGAGAATAGTTCTCGCCGAAGGTAAATACGCCCAAACCTGCTCAACAAACCGCAGAAACAGATTTTGGACAACCCGTCAAAAGGTTGTACCTTCTTCTCTCAGCATAAACAGACTTACGATGAACACAAATGATATTACGGCGAAGGATGTAATAGAAGAAATATTGCATAAAGATAACTTCAGCAGGTGGCTGGGTATAAAGGTGCTTGAAGCAGGAGAAGGATACAGTAAAATACAGATGGAAGTGCGGGATGAAATGCTCAACGGGCTGGGGATCGTGCATGGCGGCATCCCCTTTGCCCTGGCAGACAGCGCCTTTGCCTTTGCCTGCAACAGCCGCAATAATTTTTCCGTGGCATGGGATACTTCCATCACTTTCATGAAAGCTTCAAAACTGTGGGATATCTTAACCGCGGAAGCAAAAGAGCTGCATAACGGTAAAAGCACGGGATTATACATTGTTACCGTTACCAATCAGCGCAATGAGCAGGTAGCTTTGTTTAAAGGCACCTGCTTCAGAATGGCAAAAACAGTGCTCTGACCCGGCGCTTAACGCGAAGGAACGCTATGGTCTTCCCTGCCTATTTGTTCCAGCTCATGCATAAAAGTTTGGCCCCAGTTCTCAATATCGTAGTGGGTCACCTGCTCAAACAGGCGCTGCATACGGAGTTTTCTTTCGGCTTCATCTAGCGACAGGGCCTGCTCCAGCCCCTGCACCAGGTCTTTAACATCATAAGGATTGGTGCGGATGGCATACGAAAGCTCCACCGATGCACCGGCAAATTCGGATACTACCAACACTCCGTCCGGCGCCGGCTTGAGCCCCTGTACTCCAACGTATTCTTTGGCTACCAGGTTCAGCCCGTCACGCAGCGGCGTGATCCATGCCACATCGGCAATAGCATAATAAGTAACCACTTCTTCAAAAGGTACCGATCTGAAAAAGAAATGAATAGGAACCCAGTCTAACCGTCCATATTTGCCGTTGATCTTACCGATAGCCTGCTCCAGCTCAACGAGTATTTTATCGTACACCTTCATACCCGAAGCGGGCGGTGTACAAATATTGATCAGCTCCACCTGGCCATGGAACTGCGGGTTATGTTCCAGGAAGGTCTGGAAAGCGTTTATTTTTTCAAGGGGCCCCTTTACATAATCCAGTCGCTCCACCGATAAGATGATCTTCTTGCCCTCCGTTTGCTTTTGCATCTTTTGTATCCGTTCCTGGGTGGAAGGCTGCGCAAAGATCTCCCGGATATTTTTCATATTAATGCCCACAGGATGAGCGCCCAGCCGTATGATCCTGCCGCCTGCATCTATTTCTCTCGTCATCTTGTCTACGCCCAACGCGCAGCTGTACGTCAGGAACCTGTCGGCGCACGATTGTGCCGAACGGATATTGACGGGCGTGTGGCTCTTTACCACATCCACGAAATTTTCTACATAGCGCGGAATATGAAAACCAATATAATCACATTGCAGCATGCTGCCGATGATCTCGCGTCGCCATGGGATAATGTTAAAGATATCCGCTGGAGGAAAAGCAGTATGATGGAAAAAACCGATCTTCACGTCCGGCCTCAGTTGCCTTAACAGGCCCGGAACCATCCACAGGTTA
>CAZREP010000057.1:0-26964 GCA_964599035.1 uncultured Terrimonas sp.
GTTACTTCGATCTGGGCTTTGATCTGGTTAACACGCCCTGTGATATCAGCCTTTTTACCTTTCCCGCCTACAATGGTTGTATTGTCTTTATCAATTACCACTCTTTCGGCTCTTCCCAGGGAGGTAAGATCAGCGCCTTCCAGCTTGTGACCCAGTTCTTCGCTTATTACCGTACCGGCAGTAAGGATGGAAATATCGGTAAGCATTTCTTTTCTCCTGTCGCCAAAGCCCGGTGCTTTTACTGCAGCCACTTTTAATGTGCCGCGTAACTTATTCACCACCAGCGTTGCCAGGGCTTCGCCTTCCAGGTCTTCAGCAATGATCAGTAAAGGGGCACCCTGCTGGGCTACTTTTTCCAGGATATGAAGGATATCCTTCATGGTGCTGATTTTCTTATCGTAGATCAAAATATAAGGTTTCTCCAGCTCGGCTTCCATTTTCTCGCTGTTGGTAACAAAGTAAGGAGAAATGTATCCGCGGTCAAACTGCATACCTTCCACCACTTCTACCAACGTTTCCGTACCACGTGCTTCTTCAACGGTGATAACGCCATCCTTGCCTACTTTGGCGAAAGCTTCTGCAATGAGCTTTCCGATCGTTTCATCATTATTGGCAGAGATGGAAGCTACCTGCTGGATCTTTTTACTGTCGGAGCCTACGGTTTGCGACTGTCCGCGCAGATGTTCCACTACTTTATCAACCGCCTTGGTAATACCACGCTTCAAATCCATGGGATTTGCGCCGGCAGCTACGTTCTTTAAGCCTTCGCTGATAATAGACTGGGCCAGAACGGTAGCGGTGGTAGTGCCATCACCTGCAATATCTGCAGTTTTGCTGGCCACTTCTTTTACCATCTGGGCGCCCATGTTTTCAATGGGATCTTCCAGTTCGATTTCCTTAGCAACGGTAACACCGTCTTTCGTTACGGAGGGAGCCCCGAACTTCTTTTCCAGTACCACATTACGTCCTTTAGGTCCAAGGGTAACCTTTACCGCGTTGGCAAGGATATCCACCCCTCTTTTCATTTTATTGCGGGCTTCTACTTCGAAGAATAATTGCTTTGCCATAATTATAACAATTTGAAAATTTGTGAATTGAAAATTTGAAAATGAAAATTGTCTCCTGTTCAGAGACAACCTGATTCCATGCTTTACACGATCGCTAAAATGTCGGATTCTCTCATGATAAGATAATCAGCCCCTTCGATCGTAATTTCAGTACCGGCATACTTGCCATATAAAACGGTATCGCCCGATTTTACGCTTACCGGCTCATCTTTTTTGCCGGGTCCTGCTGCAACAACAGTTCCACGCTGAGGCTTTTCCTTAGCAGTATCAGGAATAATAATGCCGCCGGCAGTTTTTTCTTCGGCAGCAGCGGGTTTCACGATCACCCTGTCATGAAGCGGAGTTACATTGAACTTTTTAGACATAGTTAATAATTTTTTGTGTTGGTTAAAGATCGATTTGATAAATCTTTAAGGCTGCCAAAGGTAAACGAATAACATGCCAAAGCATCATGCCCGGAAAAAATTTCAGTTTTTGCCGTATTAAGGGAGATTATAGAAAAAGTTGGCAGATAATGAGAAAGAGAGATATGTCAAATTTGCACGAAGGGAATGGGATTTGAGATTTTTGATTTGAAATTTGAGATTGGATGCCCGGCTAAGTGGTAAACTATGGGCTATTAGCAGAAAATCCGAACGCCGAAATTCGAAAGCTGAGGATACAAGGCTGTACGGTCAAACCCTTAACTTTCAAACTGTCTGTATGCAACCTTGCACCTTACACCTTACACCTTATACCTTATACCTGAGACCTCAAACCTGAAACCTCACCCCTCAAACTTGCAACTTTCTCTCTTTTAAACTACCTTCGCCGCCGCATAACAGCTCTTTACCATGATCAGCAGAAGAAATATCCGGGTTAAAGTAATGCAAACGCTGTATACCATTGATACAGCCGAAGACCAGAAAGACAAGGCAAACAGGATACTCGATAGGCACCTGGAGCAGTCGCGGCAGCTATTTGTTTATCTTATACACTTCATTACAGAGGTGGCACGCTATGCCGAGAAAGATTCCCGCAACAGGTCGTCCAAGCATTTACCCACCGAGCAGGATCTCAATGTAAATATCAAAATAGCGGGCAACGAGCTGATCTGGAAGATCATGGAAGATCCTTCTTACCAGAAAGCCTGTGCCGATATAAAGCCCCAGCAATGGGACAACCCCGACCTCATCCGTAAAATTTACCTGCAGCTCACCGACAGCCCTGTATATAAAGAATACATTGAACTGCAGCAACGCGATAAGAAATCGGAAAAGGATATCCTGGAATTCATTTTTACCGATTTAATGTTGGCCAATGATGACTTTATATCGGAAATGGAGGATGTTTTCATCCATTGGGACGATGACGCGGAAATGATGAGACAGTTAATGATGAATTTCCTGCAAAAGCCGGTCAACTGCAATTTCCAGGATATGCTCGGCGCTGAAAAAAGAAAATTCGCCATCGATCTGCTCGACGCGGTGATCAACAGGGAAACACATTGCATGGAGCTGATCAGACCAAAATTAAAAAACTGGGATGCCGAAAGGATAGCGGTGCTGGACATGATCCTGATGCGAATGGGCGTTTGCGAATTCCTCTACTTTGAAACCATCCCCGCCAAAGTTACCATTAACGAATACATTGACCTGGCCAAAGAATACAGCACTCCCCAGAGTGGCCAGTTTGTGAACGGCATACTGGACAATATTCACAAAGACCTGCTGCTGCACGATAAAATGCACAAAGTACTGTATAAAAAACCCTGAAATTAGTGCCGGTGATGAAGCCGGGATATACCTTCAAATGCATACATTTGCAGCTTCAAAGCATTCGTATATATGACAAAACGCTTCTTTTTGCCCCTGGCTGCTCTTGCTGTTGTATTTGCAGCCTGCCAGTCTTCGGGAACCAAACCCGCGGCAACGGTTGCAGCCGCTGCCATCAATGAGTCTGCCGCCATTACTACTATTCAATGGCTCGATTCCACATTCGATAAAGGCACTATCGCCGAGGGGGAAAAGATTGAGATCGTATACCGATTCAAAAATACGGGGGAAAATCCGCTGATCATCAAGGATGTACGTCCTTCCTGTGGCTGTACCGTAGCAGAGAAACCGCTTGAACCTGTTGCCCCCGGAAAAGAAGGAAGTATCAAAGCCGTATTCGACAGCCATAACAAACCGGGTCCCAATCATAAAACCATTACGGTGGTAACCAATACACAGCCGGAGACCTATAATTTAACCTTTAACGTAATCGTCAACAAAAAAAGTTAGCACTTATTACTCTTAAACCATTAACATGAACAATTATTTCGTTTTATTACAAAGCGGCGGCGGCAATGCCCAAATGATGCAGATGATCATGCTCGTAGGTATTATTGCCGTGTTCTATTTTTTTATGATCCGTCCGCAAACCAAAAAAGCCAAAGAAGCCAAAAACTTTCAGAATAGCCTGCAGAGAGGCGATAAAATAGTGACCATTGCCGGCATACATGGCAAAATTGATAAAATAGAAGACACTACCATACAACTGGAAGTGAGCCCCGGAAGCTACCTGCGTATCGAAAAAAGTGCGGTGAGCATGGAATGGAGCAAGCAGTTGAACAGCGGGGTTGCTGCCGACAGGAAATAAGCTTTTTAAGACATTGGTTAAAGTCCGAAATCCGAATATTAAAAGGATTTCGGATTTTTGTTTTTGTATTTCCACAAACGAATCATTTTGCTGAAAGCAGGTTTAACAGGAGGCATAGGGTCGGGCAAAAGTACGGTTGCCCGCATCTTTAAACTATTGGGCATACCGGTATATGATGCAGATACCGCAGCCAAAGCCATCATGAATGAAGATAAAGCCCTTAAAGCATCCATAATCCGGCATTTTGGAAAAGACGCTTATCCCGGCAGTGCGCTCAACCGTGCCTACCTGGCTTCTGTTGTTTTTAAAGATGAAAAAAAATTAGCATTACTGAACGCACTCGTGCACCCGGCTGTTATACACGCTGCCGGGCAATGGATGCAGCAGCAAAATGCTCCTTATGTGGTTAAAGAAGCGGCACTGATCTTTGAAAGCGGGTCGCAGGAAGCGCTTGACCTTGTAATAGGGGTTTATGCTCCCAGGCCCCTTCGTATTCAACGCACGATGGAACGCGACAATATAAGCCGTGAAGCCGTATTGAAACGTATGAGCACCCAGGTGAACGAGGAGCTAAAAATGAAGCTCTGCGATTTCGTGCTGTACAACGACGAGCAAAAGTTGCTTATCCCCCAGGTGATCGACCTGCATGAGCAGTTGTTGTTATTGAGCAGCAAAACGAGCAGATAAAATCCCAAGCCGGAAATCCGAATGTTCGGGGCGAAATCCGAAAAGGAAGCACTAAATGACAAATGACAAGAACCAAATAAAATTCAAATCCGAAGCCTGAAGCTTTAAATCCGAACGATACAACTCAAAACGGTAAACTTCCCAAATCCGAATACAAGATGGAATAACGATGTAATGCATTCTTCTTGGCGATCGTTGCTCCGCCGCGCCCTCCGCGTGAAACAATTCGAAAAGGAAGCACCAAATGACAAAATACAAGAATCAAATAAACTCCAAAATCAGCAATCAACGAATCAGAAATCAGCAATACCTTACACCTTCAACAAACCATAAACTTTCAAACTGCCCCCTCTAACCTTATACCTTACGCCCTATACCTTCTGCTTCAAATAAGCACCTTTAATTTTTCCACTACTATATCAACCTCTTCTTTGGTATTATGCCTGCAAAATGAAAAACGAACCGCTATCTTATTGGGATTATTATTAATGGCCCGGATAACGTGGGACCCCTGGTCGGCGCCGCTTGTGCAGGCGCTCCCGCCTGATGCGCAAATATTATGGATATCGAGGTTAAATAAAAGCATTTCCGATTTTTCCGTCTTGGGAACACTTACGTTTAATACGGTGTATAAGCTATGCCCTGCATAATCCCCATTAAACCCAACACCTTTAATATGCTTTTTCAGCTGCTCAGCCATATACATCTTAACGGATCTTATGTGCATGCTGTGTGCCTCGTACCCCGCCGAAGCCAGCTCCAACGCTTTTGCAAATCCCACAATACCATACAGGTTTTCCGTTCCGGCACGCATATTCCTTTCCTGGCTTCCCCCGTGTATATAAGGCTGTATGCTTACATTTTCATTAATATACAATATGCCGCTTCCCTTGGGACCGTGAAACTTATGTGCAGAAGCCGTTATAAAATGAACCGGGGTATGGCGAAGATCAAAGGGATAATGACCAACGGTTTGTACCGTATCGGAATGAAAAACAGCACCATACAGCTTACACATCCCGCCAACTGCCTGCAGGTCGAGCAAATTGCCGATCTCATTATTGGCATGCATAAGCGTAACCAGGGTCTTTTCTTCGCTGCCGGCAAGCAACTGCTCCAGGTGATCAAGGTCAATATGCCCGTTGGGCAGGAGCTTAACAAAAAAGAGCTGCACTTCCCCGCGGCTGCGCAAATATTCTACGGTATGCAAAACAGCATGATGCTCTATTACCGAAGAAATGATCCGCTTGCACCCGAGGTCTCTTACTGAAGCAGTAATGGCGGCATTGGAGCTTTCCGTTCCTCCGCTGGTAAAGAAAATTTCTGCAGGATGGGCATTGAGTATTTTGGCTACCGACTTCCTGGCATTTTCGATGGCAAGCCGGCTCTCCCTGCCGTATGAATAAATAGAAGAAGGATTGCCAAATTTATCCGTCATATACGGCAGCATGGCTTCCAATACTTCCGGATCCAGGACCGTTGTAGCGGCATTATCAAAGTATATTCTCTTTTGCACAGAGATACCTATTTTAATTCCCTGATATCCTGCATTAAACGCAGCGCTATATTATTTGCGGTAGATTCAAAATTACTTTCCGCGTATATGCGGATGATCGGTTCGGTATTGCTGGTACGCAGATGCACCCAGTCGTTATCAAATTCTATCTTTAAGCCGTCTTCAGTATTCACCGGGTGACTTTTATATTTGACCTTGATCTTTTCAAACACTTCTTTTACATCTACTCCCTGTTCCAGTTCCAGCTTATTTTTACTGATAAAATAATCCGGATAGGTTCTCCTTAACTGCTTAATGCTTTTTTGCGTTTTTGCCAATTGGGTAAGAAATAAAGCGATACCTACCAGCGCATCACGCCCGTAATGCAGGGCAGGTAATATGATGCCACCATTGCCTTCCCCCCCTATTACCGCATTTACCTCTTTCATGCGGCTCACTACATTTACTTCGCCCACCGCGCTGGGATAGTATTGCCCACCGTGTTTTAAGGTAATATCTTTCAATGCACGGGTGGAAGACATATTGCTTACCGTATTGCCCGGCTGCATGCCCAATACATAATCGGCAACGGCAACAAGCGTATACTCCTCTCCGAACATGCTGCCATCCTCACATACAAAGCAAAGCCGGTCAACATCGGGATCAACGGCAATGCCCATATCCGCTCCGCCCTTACGCACCATATTGCTTAGCTCACCCAGGTTGTCGGGAAGCGGCTCCGGGTTGTGGGCGAACTTTCCGTTTACCTCACCGTTTATCACGGTAATATCACGGGGCTGTACCCCCAAAGCCTGCAGCAGCTCAGGAACGAATACGGCACCTGTACTGTTTACAGGGTCTACAATGATCCTGAACTTCCTGGCTTTAATGGCTGCAACGTCCACCAGGTCGAGCGAACAGATCGCTCCTATATGTTTTTGAATATAAGAATGATCCTCCCTCACCGTACCCAGGTTATCCACAGGAGCAAAATTAAAATCTTCCGCTGCCGCAATTTCCAGCACTTCCCTACCGTCGGCTCCGGAAATGAATTCCCCTTTGCTGTTCAGCAGCTTCAATGCATTCCATTCTTTGGGATTATGACTTGCGGTTAAAATAATTCCTCCACCTGCTTTTTCCATTACCACCGCCACCTCTACCGTAGGAGTAGTGCTTAAACCCAGGTTCACCACGTCTATCCCCAGCGCACGCAACGTGCTGATCACAATATCCTGTATCAAAGGCCCGCTTATCCGGCCATCTCTTCCAACAACTACTTTATTATTCCCGGTTTTCTTCATCAGCCAGCTTCCATAAGCCGCCGTAAATTTTACAATATCCGGCGGTGAAAGTGTTTCCCCGGGTTTGCCACCTATAGTACCCCGGATACCGGATATGCTCTTGATCAGTGCCACTATGCTAATTATTTTATGGATGCAAACTTAGTTTAATTTTTTAAAATCACCCGACTGTAATCGGCATGGAGGTTCATTTATAATGAGTTGAGTATAATGAGTTGAGCGGGCGCGCCCGCAAAACATAAGGACAAATAAGAATTATCCCGAATTGAGCCGGGTTATAAAACTATAATTACATTTCTCTTGAATATTTATTATTGTTTTTTTGCCAGGAGGACCCCCATAAAATTTTTCATTTATCCTTTGTGTACCTGCCTGCCGGAACGGGCAGGTTTTATGAATGAAAAATTTCATGTACGTTTGTATAAACAATTCATCCCATTCATGGCGGGAAACCGTAGGTGTTTTACATTTTACCCATCTTCTGAACGTCAGGCCATATTCCTCAGGGCATATACAGCAGTTCCCCCCTGCATTCAAAATCAGGTAGCATGAACAGTCTGGTCCGCTATGATATTGAGCTGTTCTTTAAAATAAACCGTCAATGGCATAATTCGTTCCTCGACTGGATTTTACCCTTGCTCAGGAATCAATACTTCTGGTCGCCACTATACCTTTTTACGCTCGTTTTTATACTGCTGAATTTTAAAAAAAAGGGGCTGATATGGGTCGCTTTCTTCCTTGTAACATTTGCGTTGACAGACATGCTAAGCAGTTCTCTTATTAAGCCCTGGATCGGGCGCCTGCGGCCATGCGCCGATCCCTACCTGTCCGACTCGGTAAGGCAGGTAGTGGGTTGCGGAGGACCATACAGCTTTACTTCTTCGCATGCCGCCAATCACTTTGGGATGGCCATGTTTGCTTTCAATACCCTGGTATTTGTTCCACAGCCATGGAGATGGCTCCTGTTTACCTGGGCTTTTGCCATATCGTACGCGCAGGTATATGTAGGGGTGCATTTCCCATTGGATATTGCCTGCGGAGCATTGCTGGGTTGCACTATCGGCATGGGCACGGCCTGGGCTTTCAATAAGAAAGCAGGTTTACCCACTTTAGCTTAACTTCATGTATTATGATCGAGATTTTGATTATACTGGGATTAATTTTGCTGAACGGGATTTTTTCAATGGCGGAGATGGCGCTGGTATCATCGCGGAAAACACGATTAGAAACACAGGCGGCCAAAGACGACAAAAGAGCAAAAGAGGCATTAAAGCTGATAGATAAACCCGATGCTTTTTTTTCAACCGTTCAGATCGGGATCACACTTATCGGTATCTTAACCGGTATTTTTTCGGGTGAAGCCTTAAAGTCCGACCTGATGGCTTACCTCAACCGCTTTGAATGGATACGCCCTTATGCAAATGGGGCAGCTACCGCTATTATTGTAATTATCCTTACTTATTTCACGCTGATACTGGGCGAGCTGGTTCCGAAACGCATAGGGATTTCCCGGCCGGAAAGTATCGCCAAGCTGGTGGCTGTTCCCATGCGTGTACTCAGCAAAATAGCCTATCCCTTTGTCTGGCTCCTGAGCAAATCAACTTATTATACGATTAAATTATTAAAGATCCGGGGAAAAGACAATCAGGTAACAGAAGAAGAGATCAAAGCTATCATTAGCGAAGGAACAGAACAGGGCACGATCGAAGAAGCGGAACAGGAGATCATTGAACGTGTTTTTCACCTGGGCGACCGCAATATCACATCCCTGATGACGCACCGCAATGATATTGTGTGGTTCAGCCTTCATAAAGATGAAGAAAAAATAAAGGAAAAGATCATCGCGGAGCCCCATTCGGTATATCCTGTATGCGACAGGGATATTGATGATATCAAAGGAGTGGTGTCTGTTAAAGACCTGTACCTGCGTGAAAATAGCACTCCGCTCAGCGAGATCATGCAACCCACGCTGTTTGTACCGGAGAACAATAGCGCCTACCAGGTGCTGGAACGGTTCAAGGAAACAAAAATCCACTGCTGCTTTGTGGTGGATGAATATGGAAGCCTCCTGGGCATGATCACCCTGAACGATATCCTGGAAGCCATTGTAGGAGATATACCACAACCGGATGAAGAAGATTACGAGATCATTAAAAGGGAAGACGGCACCTATTTTATAGACGGGCAGATCCCCTTTTATGATTTTCTGAGAACCTTTGAAAAAACCGAATGGATGAATGAAGGCGAGCACGATTTTGATACCCTCGCGGGATTTATCTTACATCAACTGGAACGCATACCTTATACTGGAGATAAGCTCGACTGGCGCGGCTTTACATTTGAGATAGCCGATATGGACGGGCACCGCATCGACAAAGTGCTGGTAACCATTTCTGAAACGATCAAAAAAGAAATGGAGGAATAGATTTTCACATTTATCAACTAACCCGGGCATCAGATTTGAATAACAGGGGACGTCAACCCGTTATGCATAAAATCTGATACCAAATGAAATCCGCAGTTATACAATTACTATGCGCCCTTTTATTTCATAGCATCTTTATTTCCTGTAAAAAAGAAAACGCCGGGCCTGATGCCCGTGCTATCAGGCCTGACTTAGATATTATTGAAACGCTTCCTCCCGTACAGGTAGCCGTTCATTACGATATTACTGCCAATTGCGCGGGGTTCTACCAGGCACTGCCTGCACGCTACGATTCAACATCCAAAAAATATCCTCTGCTCGTCTTTCTTCACGGATCCGGTGAGATGGGTAACGGCACAACAGACCTGCCCAAGGTGCTGAAGAACGCAGTTCCCTCCCTGATCAGTAAGAAGAAATTCCCTCCCAGCTTTACTTCGGGAGGAAAAAACTTTTCTTTTATTGTGCTTTCCCCACAGGTTAAAAACTGGACTACTCCTGAAGATGTACGTGCGATGATACAATATGCCATTACGAAACTCAGAGTGGATACCACCCGGATATATGTTACCGGGCTAAGCCTGGGAGGCAATACCACGTGGAATTTTGCCGCTAAATACGGCGACATGGTAACGGCAATTGTGCCCATCTGCGCCTCCAATACAGCAACTGCTACAAATACAAAAGCAATAGCTTCAAAAAATATACCCGTATGGGCATTTCATAATGAAGATGATCCTGCTGCTCCTGTACAAAAAACGAAGGATTTTGTTACCATGATCAACAGCTATAATCCGACCCCCAGGGCAAAGATAACCCTATGGCCTACAGGCGGGCATGATGCATGGACAAAAGCCACCGACCCCTCTTACAGGGAAAACAAGATGAATATATATGAATGGATGCTGCAGTATCACAAGTAGCAGGAACGGCCAGCTTTCGGCTACGAGGTATCAGGTGTAAGGCTTCAGGTATCAGTTAAATTTCATAGCTGATCGAGGGCTCATAGCCATTGCTGATTTGTTGATTTCTGATTTGTTGATTTTTGATTTATTTGGTTCTTGTTATTTGGTGCTTCCCTTTCGGATTCCGGGCTCATGGCTTCGGACTTCTACACTGCACTCATCTCCAGTCCTCTTATTTCTTTCAGTTTGAACAACACTTCATCGAGCCTGTTTTGCGGGATCCCGATCGTCATGGTACAGAACAGTTGCAGTTGCTGTTCCATAATACTGCAGTGATGCTGCTTGATGACCGTCATTACACTATTGATAATGGTATAGTCAAACTGCAGCCGGTAGCTCCGTTCAACCGGCTTTTGTATAACAGGAACGGTTTGCAGCACCAGCGCGGCTGCCGAACGGTATGCGTTAATTAAACCGGGAACACCCAGTAAGGTACCCCCAAAATAACGCACTACCACGATCAGAACATTGGTAAGCTGACGGCTTTCCAGGATCCCCATAATGGGTTTTCCGGCTGTGCCTGAAGGTTCACCGTCATCGCTGGTACGATAGGAGCTGCCATCTAACCCTACCCTGTAAGCAAAACAATAATGCGTGGCTTTGGGGAATTCCTTTTTCACCCCTTCCAGTTCCTTTTTAAAATCATGAACAGAAGCAAGGGGAATAAGACAGGCAATGAACCGGCTGCCTCTGTCTTTAAACTCTGCCATCCCTCTTTGCTCCGCTGTATAATAATAATCCATATTGCCTCTCTCTGATCACCCTCAATGCTGCTGCAAACCGTTTATGCCGGTAAAGCATGCCTGTAATAAGCTATGCTGTCAGAAAAAAGATGCGCTTTTTCTGTAAGACTGGCATCCCTTAACCGGGGAGCCTGCAAGCCTCCGGGTATCATTAATGTTTCATTGGTAATTACTCTTGCTTCATCCCACATGCCTTCATGGATGAACGACTCCAATAGCTGCGTTCCTCCTTCTACCAGCACACTCAGTATGCGCATCCGGTGCAAAGCATTCAAAAGCTGCTCTATCATACCTGTATCGTTACGCACCCGGTAAAACCAGTTCCCACCCTTTAATATTTGTTCTCCCTCCATTACCGTATGCCTGTGCTCATTAAAAACAACAGTAGGCGCCTTTGCATCAAACAACTGCAAAGTATCCGGCAACTTCAACCCCCTGTCAATTACCAGCCTTACCGGATGTTTTCCCGGCCATAACCGCGTGGTCAGGGATGGATTATCAAGCATCGCGGTCCGGGTTCCCACCATAATAGCCTGCTCTTCACTGCGCCAGCGATGCACCAGCCTGTTGGTGTACTCATTGCTGATCGGCACGGCCGAACCACCGGGTGCAGCAATAGCTCCATCGCTGCTCTGCGCCCATTTGAGTACAATATATGGCCGGTGCTGTAAATGAAAGGTAAAAAACCGTTTATTCAACGCCCGGCATTCTTCTTCAAGCACACCTGCTGTTACTACTATGCCTGCCTTTACGAGCTTTTCAATTCCCTTACCATTCACCTCCGGAAAAGGGTCTCTGCAGCCTACCACTACCCGTGGTATTTCATGTTGGATAATGAGATCTGCACAGGGCGGTGTTTTGCCATAATGTGCACAGGGTTCCAGCGATACATACAGCACACTTTCACTGATCAGGCGCCGGTCTTCACTTTTTACCGATGCCATACAATTCACTTCCGCATGGGGCATCCCATACCTGGCATGATAACCCTCTCCTATTACCCGGTTATCATGCACCAGCACAGCTCCTACCATTGGGTTAGGTGCCACATGCCCTGCACCTGCACCGGCCAGTTGCAGGCAACGCTGCATATATTGTTCATCAATGGTCATTACATGCGGGTTTATTGCAATGCATCTGGTCGCAAAATTAAGCCCTAAATTAAAAAGCCCCGGACATTACCGGGGCTGGTTATAATAAAGAATATACATCAGTGTGTAGCAGCGGCTGCCTGTTTGGCTTTAGCCAATTGCCTGGTTTCTTCAGGAGTAAGCTTACCCAGGGGTTTATCCTTTGCAAAATCAACCAAAATCGGCGCAGCCACAAATATGGAAGAATAGATCCCTGTGATTACACCGATCAGCATAGCAAAAGAAAATCCCCTCGTTACTTCACCACCAAAGATAAACAATACCAGCACCACTATAAATACGGTAACCGAGGTCATCACCGTACGGCTCAGCGTATCATTAATAGCGGCGTCAATAATGCGATGTTTGCTCTCTCCTTTCATTGTTCTGCTATATTCCCGTATACGGTCAAACACTACCACGGTATCATTCATTGAGAACCCTACCACAGTTAATATCGCCGCAATAAAATGCTGGTCAATTTCAAGCGGAAAAGGCATAATATGACGGAAAAATGAAAATACAGCCAGGGTCACAAGCACATCATGCACCAGTGAGAAGATGGTACCGAGCGAAAATCTCCAGTCGCGGAAACGAAGGAATATATACAGGAAAATAAGGATAATAGATACAACGGTTGCCGTTACAGCACCCCGTTTCAGGTCTTCCGAAATCGAAGGCTGAACACTTTGCGAGCTTTGAAGGTATACTCTCTTAAAGTCGGATGCAGTTGTACCTTCCGCCAGGAAGGGCTTAAGTCCCCCGAATAAAGTGGCTTCAACCAACGAATCCGCTGTACGGGAGGGATTTTCCTTCTCAAAGGAAGTGGTAATATTCAGTGTACGTGCATCGCCCACCGTTTTGATCACGGGGTACTCGCCAAAAACCTTTTGCAGGGCATTCTTTATCTCATCACTTTTCTGGGGATGCTCAAAATGGATCGTATAGCTTCTCCCTCCTTTATATTCCACCCCTTCATCAAACCCATAAAAGAACGATCCGATCCCGAATATGAATACCACCACGGAAACCGCATAGGCATATTTGCGTGCCGCCACGAATTTGAAATGCGCTTTCTTGAATATAACACGGGACAACTTGGTAAAATATTCAAAGTGGCGTCCCTTTTTGTTCGTCCACCATTCGGAAACCAGCCTGGCAATAAGGATGCCGCAAAACAGGTTCAATACCACGGCAATGATCTGCGTAGTGGCAAAGCCTTTAATAGGACCGGTACCAAAAATATACAGAATGATAGCGGTTAGTAAAGTAGTAACATGCGCATCCAGCACGGGAGGGAGGGAGCGGTTATATCCATGATCCACAGCCATAGCATAGCTTCGGCCCCAGGTTATTTCTTCCTTGATACGCTCAAATATGATCACATTGGTATCTACTGCCATACCAATAGCCAGCACCAGCGCCGCAATGCTCGCGGAAGTGAGCGTGGCGCCCAACCCGCTCAATACACCGATCGTGAAGAACAGGTTCAGTATCAAGGTGATGTTAGCGATCCAGCCACTGGTATTGAAATACAGTAACATGAGCGCGAATATCAGCACAAAAGAAATGATAAACGACATGGCGCCGCCCTTAACAGCTTCTTTACCCAGTGTGGGGCCTACCATTTGCTCCTGCACGATCCTTGCCGGAGCTGCCAACTGGCCCGACTGGAGGATATTTGCCAGGTCGGATGCTTCTTCCACAGTAAAGCTCCCTGATATCTGGGAGTTACCATCCAGTATGGGATTAATAACATTCGGCGCCGAATAAATAATATCATCAAGCGCAATAGCTACAGGCTTATTGACATTTTCGGTAGTAAGATCTGCCCATTTTTTTGTTCCCTGCTTGGTCATCCTGAGGGAAACGGCAGGTCTGCCACGCTCGTCGTACGAGATCATAGACTCTTCCACATCATTGCCTTCGAGCGGCGCTTTGTCGCCATCACGCGTTTTAATAACATACAGGGGAACCACATTGGAAGCGCCTGTTGCATTCTTAGGTGCAATACCATATAAAAATTTGGCATCGGCAGGGAAGATATCGTGTACGGCAGCCAGGTTTTCATTTAATAACGCAGTATCTTTTACCTGCACATAAGCAATAGCAGCATCCCCCTGCGACGCCTGCATAAGCAGGCCTAAAATAGTATGAGTAGGTGCTGCAGGCGCTGCACCGGACTCATTTTCCTTCACGCCGGTATCGGCCGAAAGATCAGACAAAGAAAGCGTTTTAGTGGTGTCGGCAGCCGGTGTAGCAACGGCTGTAGACTGAACTTGTTCCTTTGCCGTATCAGCAGTTGCCGTATGTGCCTGACCGATCTTATTTATCGCTTCCTCCGCTTGCCTCAATGACTGTTCCAGTTCATGTCCTCTGTACACTTCCCAGAACTGCATATTGGCAGTTGCCTGTAAAATTTTACGTACTCTTTCGGGATCATCTTTTACCCCTGCCAGCTCAACGCTTATGGTGCCCTTGCGGGGATCGGGGTTAATATTGGGCTGGGCAACACCAAACTGGTCTATACGTTTGGACAGTACCCGGTATGTATTTTGAAATGCATCACCCGCCATGGTCCTCAGCTTGGAAACAACCTGGTCGTCGGAATCTTCCAGCTTGATATTGCGCTGACCGGCATTGGCAAATAAGCCTGCCAGTTTGCCGGAAGGGTTTACCTCTTTGTATGCCGTTACAAATAAGCCTATATAATCAGCATCTGTAGTTCCCCTCCGCTGGGTTGCCAGCTCCAGGGCCTTGTTCAGACTGGGATCTTTAGGATTATTGGAAATAGACCGCAGCAGGTTTTCCAGCTCCACTTCCAGCGTTACGCTCATACCGCCCTGCAGATCCAGTCCCAGGCTTAATTCCTGCTCTTTGGCTTTCTGATAGCTGGTAGCGCCGTTAATACCGTAAGTGATGATCGTTCCTTTAGTGCTGTCTAACAAACGGCTGAGTCTCATCTCATAAGCAGAATCCTTGGCCTCCTGCGAAGCGCCGCTGAAATGAGAATTTACCCAGTTGCGGGCCTGCTTTTCCATCTTTCCCTCATGGTTATGCACCACCCATGTAAAGTGAAGCTGGTAAAGGGATATAGCAATCAATGCAATCGCAAAAACAGAGACCAGACCTTTCAGTTGCATACAAAAAAGCGTTTACAAAAGTTTAAAGTGGGGGCAAAGATAGGGTTTCAACACGAATTCGTGACATAAAAACAGTCCTTGCAGGCATGGCCTTATTTCCCCGATCGACTTGCAGGCAAAGGCTGAACGCGGATCTCCGCCATGCACAAACGATCCGGATCAAAGCATTTTACTGCATCGTGTTCTCACGAATTCCAGTGGTCCGTAAACGAATACAACAGAGAACAGTCACTAACTACAAACCCGTTATTTTCTTCTTTGTTACTTTTTGTGGAAAAAGTAACCAAAAGCCACCAGCCGACTCAAGGTAATATTAAAATTATAGGAATGTCTTCTGCAAACGCAGCCCCGCTAATTCCTTGAGCCGAATAACAGGCTCCCGATCCGAACCATAGTGCTTCCCTCTTCCATGGCAACAGGGTAATCGCTGCTCATGCCCATAGAAAGAGTGGTAAGCGGCAAATGAACAGCAGGCTGGAAAATAGCTGCCTGCTTTGATCCTGGTGTGTCACCAGGCAACGATAAGCGGTCGTATAATGACTTCAGGCAGTGAAATTCTGTTCTGACAGCTTCCGGGTCCTGTATTAATGAGGCCATTCCCATCAGTCCTTTTACCGTAACGTTAGGTAACGCAGGAAGACTGCTTAATATCTCATTCAGCTCCGTTTCATCCAGCCCGAACTTCGTTTCCTCCCGGGCTATATGTACCTGCAGCAGCACAGCAATAGTTCTGCCGCATTTAGCGGCCTGCTTGTTTACTTCCATTAGAAGCCTGAGGGTGTCTATGCTGTGGATGAGATGAACAAAGGGAGCAATGTCCTTTACCTTATTGCGCTGGAGATGACCGATAAAATGCCAGCGGATATCGGCAGGTAATTGTTGCTGCTTTGCTACAAGCTCCTGTACGTAGTTCTCTCCAAAATCACGATGTCCAAGATCATAAAGTTCAAGTATATCGCTTACCGGCTTTGTTTTGGATACCGCAACGAGTACAATATTTTTTTCGGAAAAGGAGAGATTAAGTTCGTGATATACCTTTTTATTTACGGCCATGCTATACTGATATTTTTTTCCACGGCAAATTTCGCAGTTCGCGCCGGATCAGCCAACAAAGAAATATTAGGAAGGTGAAGGGTGAAAGGTTGAAGGTAAAAGACAAATCCCCAGTAACCTGAAACCTGAATGTGGCCTGAGATGTCTTACAACCTTACACCCTATACCTTACACCTTATACCCTAGAAACTCCTACTTCAATATCCCCCTCCCTATCACTATCCTTTGCACTTCGCTGGTGCCTTCATATATCTGCGTGATCTTTGCATCCCGCATCAGGCGCTCCACATGATATTCTTTTACATAACCGTAGCCCCCGTGTATCTGCACTGCTTCCGTAGTAACCCACATGGCGGTTTCAGAAGCATATACTTTAGCCATGGAGCTGCTGAGTGTATAGTCGTCCCCGTTATCCTTTTCCCATGCGGCCCGTAAACATAATAACCGGGCGGCTTCAATCCGCGTGGCCATATCCGCCAGCTTGAACTGAATGGCCTGGTGCTGGGCTATCTCCTTTCCAAAAGCTTTCCGCTGTTTGGCATATTCAACAGCCCGTTCGTATGCTCCCGAAGCGATACCGAGCGCCTGGGCTGCAATACCAATGCGCCCTCCCGAAAGCGTTTTCATGGCAAAGGTAAAGCCAAAGCCGTCGTCGCCTATGCGGTTTTGTTTGGGCACTTTCACATCCTGGAACATAATGCTGTGCGTATCGCTTCCCCTTATCCCCAGTTTATTTTCTTTAGGTCCAACCGTTACGCCGGGTGTGTTCCTTTCAACAATAAATGCATTAATGCCCCTGCTTCCTTTTGCCACATCCGTTTGCGCCATAACCAGGTATACGCTTGCCGTTCCCCCATTGGTGATCCAGTTCTTGGTTCCGTTAATGATATAATGATCTCCTTTATCCTCCGCCACGGTGTGCTGCGAAGTGGCATCGCTGCCCGCTTCCGGCTCGCTCAGTAAAAAAGCGCCTATATACAGCTCTCCGTCTTTGCGGCCCTGTGCCAGCGGAACAAGATATTGCCGTTTTTGCTCGTCGGTACAATACTTTTCCAGTCCCCAGCATACCAGGCTGTTATTTACGCTCATACACACACTAACGCTGGCGTCTACCTTGCTGATCTCTTCCATTGCCAAAACATAGCTGATGGTATCCATACCCGCACCGCCGTATTCCGGAGCCACCATCATTCCCATAAAGCCCAGTTCGGCAAGTTTTACAACCTGCTCCCGCGGGAACAGTTGCTTTTCATCTCTTTCAATTACACCGGGCAAACATTCATTTTGCGCAAAATCGCGCGCCGCCTTCCGGATCATTACCTGCTCTTCATTCAACTGAAATTGCATAATACCTGTTTTAAATGAGAACAAAAATAAGCGAATTAAGCATTGCACTAACAACCGTTCATTCTCCTGCACACCAGGGCCGCTTTTATGCTGAAACCAGTCAGGAACTCAGCTTCCCTGTATGCTCACCATATGTAAAGTAATGGTTAATGCCGGAGCATTAACAACCGGTTATAGCTTCCCCTAATTTTTTGGAATTAATTATGCAGTAAATACTACAAAAATTTACAATTATGAAAAAGATCATTCTTGCCTGTCTCATCACACTGTTTACAGGAGGCGCCCTGTTTGCACAACAAACCCAACCGGCACAGGAAAAAGGAAAAACCGCTAAAAAAGAAGCTACCCATGCAACAACACATGCTGCAAAAGCGGCAGACCATCAAAAACAGGCAGCAACAACGGCACCTTCCGCAACGGCAACCACTGCCCATTTAAAAAAAGACGGTACGCCGGATAAAAGATATAAGCAACACAAGCACATGAAAAAGGATGGCACTCCAGACAAAAGGTTTAAGGAAAACAAACAATAGCGGGGCCAGGGATAGGATAGCAACATAAAAGGCCTGCTGAATGTATAATTTCAGCGGGCTTTTTTTTTAAAAAAAGTATCACTTCAAAACCGGGCTATAGCTTCCCGGGTTTGTGTCCTTTGCGCATTCTTGGTGTACTTTGTGGTTACATACAATTCTTCTAATGAATCAAGAACCCCGCGGGTACATCCGATGTTTTGCAGGCGCCTCTGTTTCGTTATCCGCATAAAAAAATACCTTTACCGGAAAATATTCACTATTGCATACCGCACAGGCTAATTTACAACTGCAAAAAACAGTAGCTGTCATTGCAGTGGCTTTATTTATCATCAAAGTTATTGCCTGGTATCTCACCAGATCGGTATTGATACTTACCGATGCCCTGGAAAGTACGGTAAATGTAGTGGCAGGATTTATCGGACTGTTCAGCCTGTACATTGCCGCCCGGCCCCGCGACGCCAATCATCCTTACGGTCATGGAAAAGCGGAGTTCCTTTCAGCCGCTGTAGAAGGCAGCTTAATTACCATTGCAGGTTTCGTGATCATTTATGAAGCCGTTTACAGCCTCATCTATCCACGCAGCTTAAAGCAACTGGATCATGGCATCATCCTTATCAGCATTACAGCCGTTATTAACTATATCACCGGCTACTACTGTATCAAAACAGGCAAAAAAAACAATTCGCTGGCACTGATCGCAGGCGGCAGACATTTGCAAACCGATACATGGTCTACACTGGGTATTATGGTAGGACTGGTATTAATACGTCTTACAGGACTTCAATGGATAGACAGCGCCGTGGCCATCGGGTTGGCAGGCTATATTATTTATACCGGTTACCGGATAGTAAGGAGCTCCGTTGCCGGCATCATGGATGAAGCAGATAAGGCCCTTTTGCAAAAAATGGTGGAATTGCTGAACGCCAACAGGCAGCCCAACTGGATTGACCTGCACAACCTGCGCATTATCAAATACGGCAATGTATTGCACATGGACTGCCATCTTACCGTACCCTGGTATCTTAACGTGAAAGGAGCACATACTGAAATTGACCATCTTTCGGCATTAATAAAAGAAGCATTTGGCGAATCGGTTGAGCTTTTCGTGCATGCCGATGCCTGCCTTGAGTCTTCCTGTACAATATGTAGCAAAACAGATTGCAGGGTTCGCCGGCATGCTTTTGAAAAAAGGGTGGAATGGACAATAGAGAACATCTCACGCAATACCCGCCATACGCATGAAGATAATAGCACTACGCAACAAACAAATTTATAAAAGGACTTACGAAGGCATGATCACCAGCGGCAGGGAACCATCATGAACGAGCTGATTGATCAGGAATTTCCGGAAAAGCTGGTCGGTTAATGACCTGGAGCCTTTTTGTACCAACAAAGCCGTATCGCTGTTTACCTGAACGTTCCTCCTGATCTCATCAAAAACATTATCCCCTTTGAAAAGGGTGTAGGTTGAAGGCACCCTTTGATTATACTTTTCCTGAAGCGCTTTCAGATAAGATCCGGCTTCATCTGCCACTTTCTCTGAGTGAACGACAGACATAAATCTGATCTCCCTTATACTGCCGCTGAACGTATCAAGAAAGTTGTTAAAAGCCGGCTCATTAAGCGGGTACCTGTCGTTAATGGTAACCACTATATGCTTGGGGATGAGGTTACATAATTTATTCGACGCCACGCAAAGTTTGTCGGGAACAGCCACCGTGATCGCATTCACTTCATCTATGATTTTCGTGGCAGTGCTTCCCATCAATAACTTTTTCAACATCCCAGTTCCCTTAATGCCAAGGATCACATAATCATTAAACCCCTGCTCCATGAGGTCAGATAGTTCAAGCAGGAGGTTTCTTTCCGTAACGTGAAATTGTACGTTTATGTCGTCGGCAAACTTTCCTTCAGCCAGTTGCATCAATTTCAAACGAGCCTGCTCTTTTTCAGTTTCAATTATACCAGATTTCGTTTCTCTGTCAGCCAGCCCGGGCACGATTCCCGGAACCTTATGCAATAGCAACAGGTCGGCATTTGCAATTTTACACCACCTGTTTCCCAGCTCTGCAATGGCATGTGCATATAATGAAAAATCAATAAGGGCTATCAACCTCGTTTTCTTCGTCATTGGCTTTATGATTGCGTTTTCTGTATGTTCTCCTTTTGCTGCTAAATTAACGATATTTGAATTCATCGGCAATACCAAATACCAGGCGTAATTATAACCCCCCTGCCCCGGCATGTATAAACAGTATATCAATATGTGATCTCCTAATGGGGGTATACTAAAAATATTATTTTACATTAGCGCAAAAAAATTCATGGCTGAACAAAAAAAAGGGATCAGTATTACGGAAGACTGGACCGTAGTGATACTGGGCTTTGCACTTATTTTCCTGGCTATCGCAGGGTTGTATTTTCCTGTACCCGCTTTCAAATGGAGCAATACGGAACAACTGTTCAGCAATGTTTTATCTGGGCACAACCTTTCGGAGATAGGGATACAATTCTTAATTACGTTTGTGATAGCGCTGGCCGGCACCTGGCTAACAGGCAGGTCTATACGAAATCTCCTGCTTGTATTTCCGGTTGTTTTCCTGCTTACCGTTATTGCTTTGGTGATAACCGGCAATAAAACAATGCATGAGCTGAACCTCGAATCCGTGATCTTTAGCCTGGCCATCGGGCTGCTGATAGGCAATACTATAAAACTGCCCAACTGGTTCAGGGAAACACTCACCACTGAAATGTTCGTAAAGATCGGACTGGTAGTATTGGGAACTTCCATTATTTTTTCGGATGTGCTGAAAGCCGGTTCAAAGGGACTGCTGCAGGCCGTGCTGGTAGTATTGGCCGTATGGTATTTTGCTTACTGGGTTTGCAAGAAATTGAAAATTGATGACGAGTTAGGGATGATGCTCTCCAGCGCGGTATCTATCTGCGGGGTATCGGCCGCCATTGCTACTTCAGGCGCTATAAAAGGCGACCCTAAAAAGTTATCGTACGTTGTTTCACTGGTATTGATCACCGCTATTCCCATGATGGTGTTCATGCCCTATATCGCCCTTTACTTTGGTTTTTCCGAAGCGGTGACCGGCGCATGGCTGGGTGGTACCATCGACACCACGGGCGCCGTGGTAGCTTCCGGATCTCTGGTTGGAGAAGAAGCCCTGAAGATCAGCACTATCGTAAAATTTTCACAGAATGTATTATTAGGACTCGCGGCTTTTGCCATATCGGTGTACTGGACTTACGCTAAAAAAAGTGATATACCCGGCGTAGACCAGAAACCCACCCTGGGTCTTATATGGGAACGCTTCCCCAAGTTTGTAGTAGGATTCGTAGCCGCTTCACTGCTCTTTTCCTTCTTTCTGAGCGATACGACCATATCCGACGTAAAAGCCCCTTTAAAAAACATACAGAACCTCTGGTTTTCACTTGCCTTTACCAGCATCGGGCTCGAAACCAATTTCAGGGACCTGTTCCAAACCAATAACCGAAAGCCTCTTTACGCATTCCTGATCGCACAATTTTTCAACATTATCCTTACTTTAATTATTGCCATGATATTGTTTGGATAGCGGCCATCTGTCGGCTATATGCCGTCAGCCTTCTGGTATCACAGATGATTTCTGATTTATTGATTTGTTGATTTCTGATTTTGGAATTTATTTGGTTCTTGGGGTTTCTTTGTCGGATTTCGCCCCGAACATTCGGCGTTATGGCTTCGGGCTTTATATCAAAAGCTCTTGATGCTTCCCCCCGTATTTCCTATATTTATCCCTTAAATCTTAAACCCTTCAGATCATGGATACCAGGAGAGATTTTATAAAGAAAGCAGCATTATTATCCGGCGGTACAGGATTGTTAAACGGATTGCCGCCTTCCATTCAAAGAGCATTTGCCATCAACCCCGAAGCAGGCACTACTTATTTAGATGCAGAACACGTTGTTTTTCTGATGCAGGAAAACCGATCCTTCGATCATAGCTATGGTACGCTCCAGGGTGTTCGCGGGTTTAATGACCCCCGTGCTATTTTACTGCCCAACAAAAACAAGGTATGGCTGCAAACCAATGCGGCCGGCGATACCTATGCTCCTTTCCGGATGAATATCAAAGAGAGTAATATTACCTGGACGGGATCTTTGCCTCATTCATTCACCGATATGACCGATGCAAGGAATGAAGGCAGAAACAACAGATGGCTCGACGCCAAAAGATCCGGGCGTAAAGAGGTAAGGGATATGCCGATCACCATGGGTTATTTTGGAAGGGAAGATATTCCATTCTACTACGCACTTGCCGATGCCTTTACGGTTTGTGATCAGCACTTCTGTTCTTCTTTGACGGGAACAACGCCAAACCGGGTTTATTTCTGGTCGGGCACCATCAGGGAGAGGCATGACGAAAACGTGAAAGCAAATGTATTTAACTCAGATATCACTTACGGCAGGGAAGCATCGTGGAAAACCTTTCCGGAACATCTCGAAGAGAACGGTGTCCCATGGAGAATTTATCAGAACGAAGTGAGCATCGAAACCGGTTTTGAAGGAGATGAAGAAGACTGGCTGGCAAATTTCACCAATAATCCCCTGGAGTGGTTCAGCCAGTACAATATTAAATTCTCTCACGGGCACATGCGGTATCTCGAAAACATGGAGAAAGCCTTACCCGGCATCATCAGAGAAGTGGAGGAAAAGCTGAAGAGCATGCCCGACGGAAGCCAGGAAAAAAATGAGCTGCAAAAAGAACTGGTTAAAAAGCAAAACCTTTTTGCCGCTGTTAAAAAAGACAGGGAGAAATATAACCTTGAAGCATACAATAAGCTTTCGCAATGGCATAAGAACCTGCATGAAAAAGCGTTCACCGACAACAGAACCGATCCCGACTACCGAAAGCTCACCAGCATTACCTATTCCGATAATAGCACACAACGCACCATGGAAATACCCAAAGGCGATGTGCTGCACCGGTTCAGGCAGGATGTGCAATCGGGTAAGCTCCCGATGGTATCGTGGGTGATAGCGCCCTGTAATTTCTCCGATCACCCCGGCGCTCCATGGTATGGCGCCTGGTTTTTAAGCGAGGTAATTGACATTCTTACTCAAAACCCGGAAGTATGGAAAAAAACGATTTTTATCCTTAACTACGACGAAAACGATGGCTACTTTGATCACATTCCTCCGTTTGCTGCTCCCGACCCGTATAAAGCAAACAGCGGGCTGGTGTCAAAAGGCATAGACCCTAAAACAGAATACGTTAACCAGAGCCAGCAGTGGATGAAGGATAAGGCCAAAAGCAAAAGTGACCGGGAAGGACCGATCGGCTTTGGTTTCCGGGTGCCCATGGTGGTAGCTTCTCCCTGGAGCCGCGGCGGGTTCGTGAATTCACAGGTATTTGATCTTACTTCCCCCATCCAGTTTTTAGAGCACTTCCTGACCCAAAAAACAGGGAAAAAAATAGAAACAACCAATATTACTCAATGGCGTCGTGCCGTTAGCGGCAATATTACATCGGTATTCAGACCTTACAACGGTGAAACCATTCCCGCACCACAACCGGTTGAGCGGATCCCTTTCCTCGAGAGCATTCACAAAGCGCAATTTAAAAAACTGCCCTCCGGGTTTAAAAAGCTCAGTGTATCCGAAATAGAACAAACAAATGCCAACCCGTATGCCACACCGTGGATGCCCCGGCAGGAAAAAGGAACAAGACCGGCTTCGCCGCTTCCCTACGAATTATACGCAGACGGGAAACTGGGTGATGACCGGCAGACCTTCAAAATAAAATTCGGAGCCGGTAATGAAATTTTCGCCAACACAGCTGCAGGTGCTCCTTTCCTGGTGTATATACCCGGCATAGATACAGCGCCACGTAACTATGCCGTAAAAGCGGGAGATCAGCTTATTGATAGCTGGGCATTGGCCGAAAACGGCAACTACCATCTTCAGGTATACGGGCCCAACGGTTTCTTCCGCGAGTTTACAGGCAATCACAATGACCCGGCATTAGACGTAGCGTGCGGGTACCAGCATGTGGCAGCAGCCCAAAAAACACTTACGGGAAATGTGGAAATAAAGCTCAGGAATGCAGGTAAACAAAAGCTGACCGTAACAGTAACAGATAATGCTTACAAAGGCAAAGCACAAACAAAAACCATCAGTGCCGGTGCACAGGCCGTTGTAGTGGTTGACCTCTCCGGCAGTTCCGGATGGTATGACCTGAGCGTGAAAGTAAAAGGACAAAAGGATTTTGAAAAAAGATATGCCGGCAGGGTGGAAACAGGTAAGATAAGCATTACCGACCCATTGATGGGAGGTGTGATATCGTAAGGAGCGAGCTAAAGCTGTTCCAGGGCTGCCCGCACAGCAGGCATAGCATATTGCATTAAGGATAGCAACCTGCCATTCAACCTATCCCCGGATCTCACTGTTGAAAAAAAAATTGCGCAAGTAAATACTTGCCCATATATTCGCAAGCAAATACTTGCATAATATGGAGGCTCGAAGAGATGTTTTTCAGGCAATAGCCGATCCCACCAGGCGGGCAATAATAGGCATGATAGCCCAAAAGCCGGTAAATGTTAACGCCATTGCCGAACAATTTGACGTCAGCCGTCAGGCGATTTCCCTACATCTTAAAATTCTTTCCGAATGTGGCTTATTAAGCATTCAGCAGCTTGGCAGAGAGCGTATATGTGAAGCAAGGCTTGAAAAATTAAACGAAGTACACGAGTGGGTTAAACAATACCACAAATTGTGGACAGAAAGATTGAGTTCACTCAAAAATTTCATTGAGCAGGAAGAATTGCCATTCAAAAAGGTAAATGCAACAAATCAGGAAGCAACCAACAGGATTAATAAATCAAAAAAGATAAAAAATGGAAAATCGTACAGATAAAAACGGGGTTTTTATAGAAGAAACCTTTAACGCAGGCATTGAAAGGGTTTTTCAAGCCTGGACCGACCCTGAAAAGCTACTGAAATGGTATGCACCGGAAGGCTGCACTATTCACTTTAAAACAATCGATATAAAAAAAGGAGGGAAATTCCATTCCTGCATTTCTAATCCTCAATATGGAGACTGCTGGGCTATCGGCGAATACAAAGAAATAGAGCAGAATTCAAAAATTACATTTACGCTGGTCAATGCGGATGAGCATGGAAATCCAGTAAACCCAGCCGATATTGGAATGGATCCCGACTGGCCGGGAGAAACGCTGGTTAGCATAGTGCTGTCGGAAGAAAACGGGAAAACCAGGCTGCAATTACGTCAAACCGTTTCCGGGGAGCTGGCAAAAAAAACAGGCGCATATTCAGGCTGGTTGCAAATGCTTGACAATATGAGCAAAATACTCAAATTAAAATAAAATGAAAAGGGCAATTATATACATAGCGATGGTTGCTTTTGCATTATCATCCTGCGACGATGCCACCCAGCGGGTTGAAAAAAACAACCAGATCAAATCAGAAACACAGAGCACTTTACCCTTTACGAAAGGTTATGCTGATGTGAATGGGTTAAAAATGTATTATGAACTGTATGGACAGGGTAAACCGCTTGTTTTGCTGCATGGCGGCGGCTCTACTATTCAATCCACCTTCGGCAGAGTAATACCGGTCCTCGCTCTCCACAGGCAGCTGATCTGTATTGAACTGCAGGCTCACGGGCGCACCAGCGACAGAAAATCTGAAATTTCTTTTAGCCAGGATGCGGAGGATGTGACTGCTTTACTCAAAAGCCTGCATATTCAAAAAGCAGATATTTTCGGCTTTAGTAATGGCGGGAATACAGCACTGCAAATAGCCATTACCCATCCCCAAATGTGCAATAAAGTTATCGCAGGCTCTGCATTGCTAAAGCGCAATGGAGCACCTCCTCAGTTTTGGGAGTTTATGAAAAAGGGAACTTTTGAACAAATGCCACAACAATACAAAGATGCATTCCTGGAAGTTAACCCCGATAGTTCAAAGCTTGTGAATATGTACCGGAAATGCGCTAACAGGATGATCAACTTTAAAGAATTTTCAGACGAACAAATAAAATCAATTCAGCCAACCGTTTTACTCATAAACGGAGACCGGGATGTGGCAACTTCCGAACATATAGTCGCCATGTCAAAAATGATCCCGGACTGCAGGTTAGCCATTATCCCCGGGGGACACGGCGCATATATCGGAGAAATTACAGCCCTGGATCCCAACTATAAGAACAGTGAATTTATTGTTCCGCTAATTGAGCAATTCCTTAATGGAAGGTAAGGCGGCAATCGTAATTATAAAACCGGGCTGACAGCAAAGAAGAAAAAAACAACTTTTAATACCTTATTAACAATATAACACTAGTACAATTTTACTTCTCATGTGTCTTATATGTAAAGCGACTATTATACAGTTACTTTTCTCATAAGCAGTTAGTTTTGGTTGCGGCCCCTGTTTTTACAGGGGCCAAT
>CAZREP010000058.1:0-26739 GCA_964599035.1 uncultured Terrimonas sp.
GTTGATTCTCGTGCCGGTGCTGGTTTCCGCGCTGGATGCGCTGAAGATCGAGGCGATTTCCGCTCCGGCGATCCACATGCTGGAGGTATTGCTCGCCGCCGTGCCCAGGATCCTCGGGGCGCTCGTCATCCTCGGCGTCGCCTTCATCGTGGGACGCTTCGTTTCCGGCGTGGTTGCAAACATCCTCGAGAACGCGGGCGCGAACGGCTGGGCGGAAAAGACCGGCGCCGGAAGGATCTTCGGCGAGCGCGGCCTGTCGGGCGTCGCCGGCAATCTCGTGCTGTTCTTCATCATGTTGGGCGCATTGCTGTCCGCCGTGGAGACGCTCGACCTGGCGCAACTTTCCTCGGTGCTGGACGGCCTGCTGACTTTCGCCGGACAGGTCGTCGTCGGGCTCCTGATCATCGCGATCGGCGTCTGGCTGGCGAATGTCGCCTACATTCGCCTGTACAAGGAAGGCGAGCCCGGCACGCTCGCGTCCATCGCGCGCATCGCGGTGCTGGGCTTCGTGCTTTCGTTCGGATTGCGGGCGATGGGCATCGGAGACGACATCGTGAATCTCGCTTTCGGCCTCACGCTCGGTTCCGTGGCCGTGGCCGTGGCGCTCTCCTTCGGCTTGGGCGGACGCGAAGCCGCCGGCCGCCAGATGGAGCACTGGCTGTCCAAGTGGCGCCGCGAGAGCTGAGCGCCCCCACATCCCAGAATCACGGGCCGTCCCATCCGGGACGGCCCAATCTTTTCGGGCTCCAGCCGAACCAGCAGCAGCTCACGCTCGTCAGTGGTGGGAACGATCACGTCGAGCATTTGCACGGTGGCGAGTTTCTCAAAGACCACCCGCGACATCAGGCCTGGCGCGAGGCCGCGCAGTTGCTGGCGCAGCGTGATCGACAGGCAATAGGCCAGAAAGGCGACGAAGAGGTGCGCTTCGATGCGCGGAGGCTTTTGATGATAAGTCTCAAGTCGACACGAGGACAGAGGATCAGAAAGTGGCAGCGCACTGGTCAGTGCGCCGATTTATAGGGGTAAAACGTGGCATCCAAACGGCCCTGCTTATTCAGTTAAGGGTAGTGCGAATGCGACGTAGGCGTCACCTTGGGCAGTGCCCACTTTGCCGCCGCCGCTTGCCGCGATGACAATGAATTGGCGGCCGTTGACTTCGTATACAGTCGGTGGCGCATAGCCTCCAAAAGGAAGTTTCGCCGACCATAATTCCTCGCCGCTGTCTTTGTCAAAGGCTCGGATTTTCTCATCCCGAGTGCCCGCACAAAACACCAAGCCACCGGCGGTGACCGTTGGCCCGCCAAAATTCTCGGTCCCGGTTTTGGGAATGCCCTTCGCCGTCAGTTCTGCGTATTCACCGAGCGGCACGCGCCACAGCATCTTGCCGGTGTTCAAATCGATGCAGTTGAGCTGCCCCCACGGTGGCTTGCCACCCGGGTAGCCTTCGTGGTCGTTAATGAACTTGTATCCAACCGCAAAATACGGGGCCACCTTGTTTGTTGACCTGGATGCCGCAAGGGGCGGTTGATTGCGCCTCATCAAATAATCAAGCAAATCGCTTTCCGCCTCACTGGTCATCGGCGGCGCTGGGGGCATTCCATTCCGCCCGGTTTTAAGTAGAGACGAGATTTCCGCGTCGGTGGTCCGATATCTCAGTCCAACGAGCTGCGGCACCATTCCAACGCCCTGCCTTTTTGGGCCATGGCATCCAGCACAAGACTGCAAATAAATCTTCTCTCCCGGGCTCGGTGGCAGTGGCGAATCACGTTCTGTCTCATCGGAACGATATACCGTCGTCTGTGAAATAAGATGGTTTGTGCTGACATACAGCCGTCCGGTTGGGACATCAATGGCCGCACCGCTCCATTCAGCGCCGCCGCGCGAACTACGATAAAGCATCGGCTGCGCCTCGGCGGCAGGCGCGAACCAGCCAATCCTGGCGCGATGCACTTGTTTCAACACATGCGCGTGCGCCTCAGGGCTGCGATCGGTAAGGTCCTCTAATCGCACTTCCGGGCTGGAGAAAGGCTCCGGAAGCTCGGGATCCGGCTGATAAGGCGCAGTCACTTCCCCTGGTACCGTCGAAGTCGGTGCCCGTCGCAGACGAAAAGGGAAGATCGGCTTTCCGCTAACGCGATCCAACAGGAGCGTGACACCCGTTTTGGTCACGCACGCCACGGCATCAATTCTCCGGCCGTCACGCGTGATCGTCACAAGGTTCGGTGGGGCGGGATTGTCAAGATCCCAGATGTCGTGACGCACATTTTGAAAATGCCACAACCGCTGTCCGGTGCGTGCATCGAGGGCGACGATACAATTGGAAAAGAGATTATCCCCATGTCGCTCAACGCCGATGAAGTCCGGTCGCGCGGCTCCGATCGCGGCGTAGACGATCGCGCGCCCCTCATCCAATGCCAGCCCGCCCCAGCAATGAGCGCCTTCGCGAACCGTGCCCTGCCAAGTCTCAGCTCCGAATTCTCCGGCACGCGGAATGGTGTGAAATCTCCAAAGCTGTTCTCCCGTACTGAGATCGAACGAGAAAACATCCCCATACAGCCCAGACACGATGTAGGTGTCCTGAAAGATTGCGCCGACCGCAGTTCCGCCGGTGGGCAATGGCGTACGGCCATTTACGCCAAAATCGGCGACGATTTTTCCGGTCTTCGACTCGACGGCATAAAGCCAATAGCCGGACGCAAAGACCACCCGAGGCCCATGCTGCCGGTCTCCAGCCCAATAAACCAAGCCGCGGCGGGCAGGCGCATCCTGAAGTCCGATATGCGCAGGCGCTTCCAGTTGAAATCGCCAAAGCTCGAGTCCGGTCGTCGCATCAAGCGCGACAACCGCTCGTCCGACGGTCGGTCCAAACACAACTCCATCGACGACGATGGGGTTGCTTTGAATAGTCCCGAGTCCGTCATTCGAGTGATAACGCCACGCTTCGCGCAACTGGCCAACATTTTCCCGATTGATTTGCGTAAGCGCTGAATAACGCCGGGCACCGGCATCTCCGTGCGAAACCGTCCAGGAGCGGTACGCCTCCCCACCGAACTGTTCGATGGATGCAGTCAGCTCTTCGGCAGTCGCTGCCGGGATCGTTACAAACTCGGGAAGGCTGGCGCGGGCACCGGCGTCCTCGACCACGGACATGTTGGGCGCCCCAGTCGCACCCGTTACCAGTGCGCTGCCCCCGGCAAGCAGTAAATTCAGGCGAATCCGCTTTCGGAAGTGATGGAGCATGTCCTGCGAAGATGTTGACGGGCAAAGCGAAGCCATCCCCTACAATGAGGCATGGTGAGTCTGCGCCGCAAATGATTCTGCTCGAGCGCGATGATTATCCGATTTCGCGACGATGGCGGTTGATACATCATAAAATATGCCTTACGGTCGCTCAAGCGCTTCGCCGAAGAATCGCAACAATGCCGGGTCCAGTGGCCAAATCCGTGTCAATCGGCGGACAAGTCAGGCGAAGTCTGACGCATCACTGCGATCTCATCGCGCAACCTCACCGCTTCCATGGCGGCAGCGAGATCACAAGTCGGCTTCCTCCTCTGGTCTGAACAGAGCAAGGCAAACTCGGCCAATTGACCAACGAATCCGCTGTGGATGCACCTTCCATTAATATCGCCCGGAGAAACGGCGCTCTCGTATAACACCTGTTCGCAACCGTTCCGGTATACAATAAGGGCGGCCCGGCCATCGACCTCGACAAAATGAGGATAGTGAAGTGTGGCGCTCAACTTGTCGCCCAGTATCTCATAGGTCTCGAGATCCCGCCCTACCGAGGGCCTAATATCGACCTCGGCGGTAATATGTTTGTCACGCGAGGCCAGATCGATCCGCCAGCCACGATCCAGCGCTTTCGACGGGCGCTTCATCTGCCAAGTGCATACGTCCTTGACCTGCAGTGGTCCTATCAAGTGGCTGAGGAAGTCGAGGCAGTGAACAAGCGTATCATCGAAAAAACCCGGCTCATTGCGACCCGCGCGCCAAAACTGAACCTTGACGTGACAAGGCGGACTCAGCTGGGTGAGAAATCGCTCAAACGCCGCGGCCAGCGGCTGATGCCGACGATTGTATCCCACCTGAATCCGCGCACCGTTTCGCCCGGCTAGATTCAGGCAATCCTCGATTTCCCGCCTGGAATGCGCAACGGGCTTCTCGACGAAGATCGTGTGTCCTCTCTTAATCGCACAGCGAAGCAGTGGCGCAGATACCTCAGGGCGGGTCAGAATCATGACTCCATCGAGATCATCGCGCGCCAGCAGTTCGGTGGGATCGCCTTCAATTATCGCATCCGGCCACTCCGCGCTAGTTGTTTGCAGCTTGGGAAGGTCACGATCGCACAGCCTGGCGATACCGAGCGGCCACCCCTCGCCCTGAAGAACACGAAGTGAGGGCAAATGGCAGTTCCGTGTAACCCAACCCAATCCGATCAGGCCTAGGCGGATATGCCGCTGTGGAGCTTGCGGAAGATCCATGAAAGAGGACAGGATTTCTTTTTGCATCTTGGAAGGATTATCGCCGAACCGCATCCGCTGGCGTCGAATCACCGGGAGGATCTTCACATGCCGCCTTCGCAGAGATTTGCTCGCGGCGCTTCTGTGATCTGCCGCATGCGCGAAGACATGCGCCGCCGAGCGCGGCGACCGACCCAAACGCCACCGTGATCCATGCCGAGCGATCACTTGCTACGCCTATGAATCCTAGTCCAAAAAGCACACAACCCACGATGATCAGCAACATGCCCCCTATCAGAAACTGTTGCGGATCCTCCTTTCCGGGCACTTCGCGTTCGGCCTCCACAGGACGATCCATGACGGCATAAAACGAGCGGACGGATTCGCGACGCGCAATCGGCTCACGACGCCAGAACAAACACGTAAAGAAGAATACCAGAACACACGCGCCCAGGGTTCCCGCCACGCGTACGGCAAACGGAAACGGTTCGCCCGCAGGCCACGCCTCAACACCGGCAAATCGCGCCAGCATCGGCTCGATGTTAAAGACAAGATCAGGCCAGAAGACGTTCTTGTTCAGCGCATAGCTTACGAGCACACCAATGCTCATCGTCACCAGGGCGGACCATCGCGGAGCACGGCGCACGAACCACATAAGGAAAAAGGGAACGAGCATCGGTATCGCGATGATGCTCTGCAAGTTCAGGTTCAGATCGAGCAAGCCATGCTTCTCGCTGCCAGCCAAGGCGAGCGCCAATGTCATTACGACAATGCCGAACAGCACGCTGAAAACACGTGCGACAACAACCATCTCGCGTTCCGAAGCCCGCTGACGAATCCACGTGCGATAGACATTAAGCGTGAGGAAGCCGGAGGTCTGGTTCACTGCGGCATCTAAGGTCGTAAGCGTCGCCCCGAAGATGTTCATCAAGAGCAAGCCGGCCAGGCCGGGAGGGAGCATGGCCAGCCCCATGACAATATACGCTCCCTCTTGCGGATGTTTCAGGCTGGGTAGAGTGGCTCCAAGGTCGGGATAAAAATAGGTAGCAGTGATCGGCGGCAGAAACCAGAGGGCCGGCCCAATGAGAAACAGCCCGCAGGCGAGCAGCGCCACCTTCCGTGCTGCCCGACCATCACGCACCGCCAGATAGCGGGCGCCCGGCGCGATCGACGCGAAGTTGAGAAACGCCATCGCACCGCCGGCCAGGAGCCAGAAGACATCGTGCTCCTCGCTAAATCCCACGCGAACGCGCTCAGGAACATGCTCGGCCAGGCCGCTGAATCCGCCGATGGCTCCGAAGCTGAGCCCGGCGACCAGCAACACCATCATTAGCAGCAGCACTCCCTGAAAGAAGTCCGACAGCGCCACCGCCCAGCTTCCGCCCAGCGTGGAGTAGATCAAAATGATCGTGCCCGCGACGATGATACAAGGCGCCATCGGCACCGCAAAGGCGACGGAAAAAAACAATGCGAGGCCGGTCAGCCACACGGCCCCCATCGGAACGGCGGACAGGATTTGCAGCGCGACCACCGCCTGCTCCGTGGCACGGCCGTATCTATCGCGCACGATCTCCATCGTGGTTGTTGTTCGCGTCTGTCTGCAGCGATGGGCGATGAACAGCGCGCCGAAGAAAAAACCGAGTCCCTGGCCAAGAAAGAAGTAAAGAATGGCAACATGACCGTTGGTGTAGGCAAGCCCGGCTGCGCCGGTAAATGTCCAGGCGCTGAAACCAGCCATGAAGACGCTGGTGCCTGCCAGCCACCACGACATCCGGTTTCCGCCGACGAAGAAGTCACGAGTCGTCGTGACCATGCGGTGGCAGGCGACCCCGATGGCGACAAGCAAGAGCAGGATCAGACCGATGACCACGAAATCGGGGAACCGCAGGTGAAACTCGAAAACGGCTCGGGACGGATGCATGCTTCGTTATGCGTTGATCTCGGGGGCCCTAGCGACGAACTCCCCGACAACTCCGACGCTGCGGCTGGCGGTCAGGACGGGCGAGGGCGAGGCCGGAAGCTTTATCATGTGGAAAAATCGACGGACGCTGCGCCGGTCGATTCAATTGTTGTGCACGCGTCCTTCCGGCAACCCAAGCCGCCCCTCGCTCGACCCGTTAAGTATCGAGCGCCGACGATCGCGCTCGCGTCGTCATGCCCTCGCCACCTCCCGGACCAGCGGCGGCCGCCTCTTGCCCGGGCCCGGTGCTGTTCGTCCCGGGTTCCAACTCCCACGCAACATGTATGTGCGAGGCTCGTCGAGCGGGCCGGTGGTATTATGATAAAGCTGGTTCAACAATTGCTCGACCGCTATCGCGCCAACGAGGTGCTCATTCTGAAAACTACCGGTAAGCGGGCTCTGCATGTTTGCCACGCACGTAGCGACGCAACCGATTCCGACCGGCACAGCCTTCTGGCAATCGTCGTCGAACGTGCCGAAAACGACGACATCCGGTTTCTCGAGCCGGCACCATTCTCGCAGATGCGAGGCGAATGTCGAGGTGCGGGGCGGCATGAGAGGCCGCACTGCCTCAGGCATGCCCAAGTCGAACAGGCCTTGCCGGTAGCCCGCGAGCAGGCGGTGCTCGAGTCGAACACTCATTTCCATGCTTACGGCAAAGCCGATCCGCCGGTATCCAATGTCCGCGCAGCGATGCACGGCAGTGCGCGCGAGTTGATATAGGTCACAGGCCACGCGCATCACCGCAGGCTCCACGATGCTCATGCCCAGCCCTACGACGGCGAAATCCTCGATTTTCAAAGTCAGCACGGTCCTGTTTCCGGGCAGCGGGGCAGCCAGCACCCCACGAATGCCACGGGCACACAATATGTCCCGCAACCTGGCCGGGGTCATCCCCTTGTTTGACAATGAGAACTCCTCCAAGCCGCAGCCCAGCTCCGCGGCCCGAGCCTTCGCGCCCGCGAAAGTCCGCACATAGGCCGGATACGACTGCCACGGATCATCGATCGAATGAGAACTCACATAAGCGAGAACCACTCGCGGATTGTTCCCTTTGATCCGCATGTGACAGCTCATCAGCGCGGAAACAAGAGGGTTGGGCCGGTAGCCGAGATCCTCCGCCGCCTTGCTTACCCGAATCTGCGTGGCCCTCGGGATCGACGGATGCCCTCGGAGGGCCAATGAAACTCCCGCCTTGGTCAAGCCGACGACATTCGCGACATCCTGCATCGTAACGAATCGCGCGCGAGCCATGATGAAGTCAATCTGCCGCAGTCTCCGACGTGCGGGCAAATCCAAAGATCGAACCGTGCCGGGAACTGGCGGTTCACGCTTCCACTATTGCGGAGAATTCGCGGTTGGCTTTGAACGAACGAGTTTGCCCGAAGTCGCGCCGAAGACGAGCCGATCGACTCGGCCGCCGGAAAACGCGAGTTCACAAACGAGTTGATCGCCGGCTTCGACGGCGAAAGTCGCGCGCGGAAGCTCGGCTTCGTCCCGGTAAGGAAACGCAATCGTGATGAAGCGCGGGTTGAGCGCTCGCGCGGTGGCGGTGACTCCACGGTAGAACTCGGAGTACCTATATTCTCGCCCGCGGGTCTCGAAAGTCTTCCCCGCAAGGTCCTCCTCGACGACCGCGACCTCCGCGGTAGGGCTTGTTGTCCAAACACGGCACCGCGCTCCGGTTCGGTGTCCGTGAATAATAAAGCCGTCCGACTTCACCTCAATGCGGTTTTTCGGATAGGTTACAAACTGCGCGACGTATTCGGCCTCCGGGTCGTCGTTCTCGACCTGCGCGTCGTCGCGCCAGGCGAGATACGGCTGCGGACTGCGAACAAAGAACACCTTTCGATCGAAATGCCCGACCAGCCCCGATTCCATGAGGCCCTCCTTCGGCCATTGATACGCCTCGGGCGCCTGGCCCCGCACAAAAGCCCCGGCTTCGACTTCATCGTAGGCCAACAGACGCCCCGAGGAATTGGGCACCTGGATCGCGCCGTCTATGCTGCGCAAGGTGTTGTGGGATCGACTCCCGGCAGGCTGATAGCCTGGATCGATCAAGAAGCCCTCGCCGAGCGCGTACAGCGTTACGGCATTTTCATCCTGATGATTGTGACCGCGGTGAAAGTCGTATCCGCTCGTGAACGATACATGGGCGGCTTCAGGATCGGTCCACGAACTGCGCATGAAAACCCGGCCGCTCTCGAAACGATGGCCAAGAGGCAGGGAGAACTCCGACGGAGCGACCAGCTCCAGCGGCCTTTCGCCCCAAAGGAATAGAAACGGAGCGGACAAGCCTTCGCGCAAAGTTCCGACGCCGCTGCCCGCCCTCCGCACGCTTTCCCACCATGCCCACAAATGGACAGGTTGCCGATAACGCAACATGGCATAGGCCACCGTTGCCGAGCCGCCATTCTCGTTGTTGTCGTTCATCGCCAGCATCCGTCCTTCAAACGGGAGCAGCTTCCAAAGGATCTGGTCGGAGGTAAGTGGAAACTGGGGCTGCTCCTCCACGAGATCCGGTCCTCCTTTGCGCCGCAACGCCGTCGCAAACGGGATCGATCCCAGCAGACCATATGCCTGATAGTCGTGGCCTTCGGTGACATACCCGGTGCCGTCCGCGAAATAGTGAAAGTAGTCCCGAATGCGCTCCGTCGCGCGGGCGAGCCATTCGGGCTTATCGCCGAGCACCAGGGCACAAAGACCGAGGGCGCCAAACTGCACCGCATTATGGTTGCAAGAAGAGACCCCCGGGTCGGGTTTTCCCCAAGCGGATTGATCCGTGAAGAGCAACTCCCCAAATGCCTCGATCTCGGCGCGCACCTCCCTACGCTCGGCCGCGGTCATGACGGGCGCGGCCCAGTCGTAAGCGATGGCGAATGCCTGTGCGGCGTCGGCATACTGCAGGTGCGTTCTCCAGTTTTCGCTATTTCCCGGATCAGTCTGGCGGGCAACGGCGAGAAGGATCTCCGCACTCTTGGCGAGGTAGCGCTGCTCGCCGGTCAGATGGCCTGCAAACGCGAGCAGACCCGCGCGTTGCTGCAGGGCCCGGCCGGCGATGCCCGCGCCACTGTCCAGGAGCGGATATGGATCGGTCGGCGTAGACAGCCAGCGGGTTGCCTCCTCGATGAGCGATGCGCGCACGGCTTTCAGCCACTCAGTCGACTCCGCGCGCTCGCGGATGGCCGGCAGATCCTTCTCCGAGAAGAACAGGTGCGGGTGCGTCGGCGCGCCAATCGCCGGCAGCGCCAGGCTGAAAGCGAACGATGCGGAGGCGGCAAGGAGCAGGAGTAGTTTCATTCGAGTTGTTGAATGCGCACGTTGTCGAACCAGATGGTTCCCGAGCCCTCATACTCGAGCACGATGCCGTGTCGCGTAAACGGTTCCTCGTGAAACAGGTCGATGTCGACGTCGACGTGCATCGGAGTCCAATCCGATGTCCCGGCGAGCGATTGCCCTGAACGAAACCATGTCACCTCTTTGTTCCGGCCTGTGCTGGTCCATTCCCCATTCCGGCGCAGGAAGAGGTCGGCGTCTCCAAACTTCGCAACCGCGATTCGGAATGGTCCGCTCGCGCCCTTCATCTTGACCATCGCCGAGAATCGGAATCGTCCCTTCAGAAGCGTCGGTGTATCGAAATGGGGCCCCCAAGTAAACGCATACCATGCCGATTTCTGCGTGGGCGACGTGTGCGAGATCCGGATCGAATGGAGGTCGTCGAAACCCACCCCATCGTCGATCGAGCACTCATAGGAGCTCGCGCACCACACATACTGACGGTGTTTCGACAGCCGCTCCTCGAAAGTGTTATAGCGCGAAAACACGGGAAGCTGATATTCCGGAAGCCCTTGCCATTCGATGGCATCGGCCTGGTCGAGGACTTCCACGGCGGCATCGCGGGAAACATGCGTGAACTTGAACGCGTAGGAACTGGTAAATGTATCCGTCGCATCAGACACGGGCGGAACGCCCCCGGGCATGATCAGATGCACATCCGCGGCCAGCCAGCACATCTCGAGACGGATCGGGGCCGACAACTGCTCGAACTCCTGTATCCAACCGCCCTCCTTGCGATCGAGAAAGCCGATCCGATAGCCCTCCTCCGCAAGACCGTCATGCGTCCAGAATATTGTCGGGTAGTCGCCCTTGCGGATGGGAAAGGGCGTGTGCAGGGCGGGAATGAACCGCCAGGGCCGATCCTTGTGCGCGACAATGAAACCTTCATAAAGGGGAAGATCACCCTGCGCGTTGCGCCAGTCGTATAGGTCCGACTGCGAAATGCGATTCAAGTGAAAATCCAGCGCTTCGATCTCCAACGCCGTGCTTTCCGACTTCCCGCGGGCGCGGCTGGATACGTTTCTCCATTTTACTTGAGAACCCGTAAGCTCAGATCGTATGCGGTAGACAAAACCATCGCGCGGCGAGAGCAATCGCGCCTCGACGCTTGTGCGCACGGTACCGTCGATGCTCGGCTTGCGACCTTCCAACGACACAGTGAAACCGTCGTCAGTCACCACGGCTTTCTGCTTCGTCGGCTCGTAATCCTTTACGCCCCGGTAATCCCAGCCCAGATCCATCGGGACCGCCGGGGTGCCTATCCAGTGGTCGTTGAATCCCGAAGCCCGAAACAAGAGATGGCGCTTGCCCCGCACTTCCGCAACGAGATCACCCTTCCAGCGTATCTCGAGCCGATCACCGCGTTCCTCAATGGTCGGCTTAGCCATCGATAAATTCGACAAACCAGCCGAGCCCACAAGCAGGGCGACGAGAATATATCGAACGACACGCCTCGCAAACCCCCGCCCGGCGTCAAAGGCCCGGATCGACAATAACAATGAGAGCAGCGCCGAGGAGGGTGAATAGAAACGTGAGCGACTCATGCAAGAATCAAGAAAAAGGCCATCAAGACTATGAGCAGGTTGCTTACTCCTATGGCCTGCTGGACCACGGCCAATCCGTCCGTCACTTGTCCCGTTAAGCGGACGGGCGATCTCCGCTTAACGGGTCGAGCGGCGTGTGGATTGCCCACACTGAATTCCGGTTCTTCCATCTGGCTCTGGCCCCACACACACGTTCTACCGAACTTTTGCCCATTTCATGAACGAACACCTTACGAAACCACCCACGGTTCCGCGGGCGTCTTTGTTGGCACTGTGCGCCGCGTTTCTTCTCGCATTTTCGACAGCCGCCCGTGCCGATGCCGCGCTGGCGCCTGCCCTTCAGATCCGCGGGGAAGCTGAAGGCACGCAAGTCTATTGGGACGCCCGCCTCCTGTTGGAGCCGAAGGAAAACCGCTTTCTCAGTTTTCGCGCAACGCCAGAGGACGAACTGCGGGTCGGCTCCAAAAGGTCTGGCGCGGATCTCGGCTGGGTTTAGGGCCGCGAAACGATCGCCTCATTTTTCCCAATGCAACCTCACGGTATACGCGTCCTTGTCACGGGCGGCTCGCGCGGCATCGGCCTGGCCTATGCCGAAGCGCTGGCCGCCGCCGGATGCAATCTCGTCCTCAATCATTACGGTGACGGTGAAAAGTCCTCGATCGAGGAGTCGCGCTTGCGCCGTGAATTCGGAGTCGAAGCGCACTCCATCGACGCTGATCTCGGCGAACCGGATGAAGCACGCCGACTCGTGGTAGCCTCGGCCAAAAAACTCGGCGGCCTCGACATCGTCATCAGCAATGCGGGCATCTGCCGTTTTGCATCGTTTCTCGAGATCGATCAGGAAAGTTGGAACCGCCACGTGGCGGTCAACTTCAGCGCAGGCTTCCACGTCGGCCAAGCCGCGGCGCAATTGATGATCGCCCAAGGCACGGGTGGACGCATTGTCTATACTAGCAGTATCGGCGCTTTTCGCTCCAACGGAACCCAGACTCACTACTGCGCGACTAAGGGCGGCATCAACCTGCTGGCGCAGGGCATGGCCATCGAACTGGCCCGCTACAGGATCACAGTGAACTGCATCGCCCCGGGGTGGATCCACACCGACATCAACGACGCCGTCTCGCGCGATGCATCCGTCGTCGAACCATGGCTGCGCGCCAATTGTCCGGTTGGCCGGCTTGGGAAGCCCGCCGATCTGAAATCCGCCGTTCTCTTTCTCTGCAGCCGCGACTCGGCCTTTGTGACGGGCGCTACCGTGAATGTCGACGGCGGCTGGAACGCGCAACTTTGAGATCGCCGTGGCCACCTACCGCATCACCGCATTGCCGATGGGCGAGACAAACGTCCCCGCAGCCGAGGTGTTCTGGATGACCAAACTTCATGGCTGGGAGAACCTCACCTTCTGGGCGTTTCTCATCGAGAGTGAAGCCGGCTGCCGCGCACTACTCAATACGGGATTTCCCACGGACATCACCCGGCTCCACGATCACTGGACAGCTTGGGCGAGATCCGCCACTGGGGAGCACGGCCACGTGCCGATCGTCCGGCCCGATAACGATATTGTCGCTGCGCTCAAAGCCCGCGACATCGAACCCAAAAGCATCACGGACGTGCTCGTCAGCCCGCTGACCGCCTACGCGAGCGGGCGGCTCGATCAGTTCTCGAACGCCACAATCTGGCTTTCCCGCCGCGGCTGGATCGACTTCCAAGCGCCGGACCCGGAAGTGCCACAACTACCGCGCGACATCATCTTCCCGCCGGACATACTCGATCATCTGACATTTGAGGCCGCCAAACGCATCAAGCTGTTGCCGGACGAGACATCGGAACCCCTGCCCGGTATCCGCGCATGGTCCTGCGGCGCCCATCATCGTTCGAGCATGTGCTTCGTCGTTCCGACCAGGGCCGGTCGCGTTGCGCTCACCGACGCGATCTTTCATTATCGCAACTACGAAGAGTCGATTCCCCTCGGCCTCTCGGAGTCCATCGAAGAGCACCACAGGCTTTACGCCAGAGTTCGACGCGAAGCGGATCTCGTGCTGCCGCTCTACGATCCTGCCCTTGCCGAACGACACCCCTCGCTCGTCATCGCATGAATCGTTCGTGTCCCTACGATTTTTCCGGCAAGAACGTCGTCATCACCGGCGCGAGTAGCGGGCTTGGTCGCGCTGCATGCACCGCTTTTGCCGCCGGCGGCGCCCGCGTGGTCGGCGTCGACCGGAACGCCGATCTGCTCGATGAGTCGCTCGCGAGGCTGTCTCCCGCCGCTGTGGGCGCCCACCAGGCCATTTCAATCGATCTGCGCAGCGCGGACTCGGCTGCGAAAGTAATCGCGTCGGCAACGAGGGACGGAGATCATCTCGACGTGCTGGTGAATTCGGCCGGCGTCTGCCACTTCAACCAGACCGGCGCCATTTCGCCCGCGGAGTGGGACGAAGTTCACGAGATCGACGTTCGCGCGCTCTATTTTCTCGCAATCGCCTTCGCGGAACGAGTCGATCCGCAACGCGGCGGCAGGATCATCAACCTCGGCTCCAACGCAGGTCGCAAGGGACGCGCGCTTTCTGCTCACTATGCCGCGGCGAAAGCCGCCGTCGCCAACATCAGCGAGTCGCTGGCTCTTGCCTATGGCGCGCGAAACGTGACCGCCAATACTGTCTGCCCGGCGGTGATTCTCACGCCGATGTGGGAACAGAATTTCCGCGAGCTGACAACGCTCACCGGAAGGACACCGTCCGAACTGGAGCAAGCCTGGACGCAGCAAACCCCCCTCAAGCGACTCGGCACCCCTGACGACGTAGTCGATCTGGTCACGTTTCTCGCCAGCGAGCGCGCCGCGTTCATTACAGGCCAAGAAATCAATGTCTGCGGGGGCTTCATGCTCACGTGTTGAGCGGCCAGCCATGAGGATTAAGTCGCTCCAGGCCTTCTCGGTCCGCTATCCGGAACCAAACGATCACAACCGGCCGCGCATGCTCACGCTCGTTCGCGCCGAGGCCGACGACGGCACCACGGGCTGGGGCGAAGCCATAACGATGTTCGCCGGCGCATGCCGCGCAACCGAGGCGATCGTTCGAGAGGATTTTATCCCGCTCGTCGTCGGATCGGACGCGTTCAACGTCGAGGGCATCTACGACCGGCTGCGACGGCACGCATGGTGGTATGGTCCCGAGGGCGTGGCCGCATTTGCCATCAGCGCAGTCGACATCGCCCTCTGGGATCTCAAGGGCCGTCTGCTCGAGCAACCCGTCTGGTCGCTGCTCGGCGGCAGAGTGCGCGATCATGTCGTGCCGATGGCGTGCATCCATTTCGACATGGATCAAATCGACCAGACCGTCGATGAACTCACCGGCTACGCGAGTGAAGGTTACCGGCTGATCAAGGGCGGCTGGGGGTCGCGCCAGGAAAACGTCTTCGGCCTCGATCGCGATCAGGATATCCGACTCGTCCAACGGCTGCGCGAAGCGGTCGGAGGAAAGGTTGACATCGTCGTCGATGCCCTCGGCGCGCGCACACGCTGGACGGTGAAAATCGCGGCGCAACGTTGCCGGGATTTCGCGCCCTTCCGGCTCCGTTGGATCGAGGAACCGCTGCCGCCATCCGACCTCGAAGGGCATGTGGCTCTCCGCGCGCTCACTGACACGGCGATCGGAACCGGCGAGCAGGAGTGGACCGTCGAGGGTTACCGGCGCCTGCTCCGCTTTGGCGCGGTCGACGTCGTTCAAATGGACCCCGCCCGCTGTCACGGCATCACAGGCACGCGCCGGATCGTTCAACTTCTCGAAGCAACCAACAAGCCATTCTCGCTGCACACTTGGAGCAGCGCGCTTTGCACGGCCGCAGGCATCGCCCTGCAGGCAAATTCCACGCAAGCGCTGACCTTCGATCACAAACCCCGCCAGTCTCCGATGCAGCACGAGTTGGTCGAGAATCCGTGGCTGGTCGAATCCGGCCGGATCGCCGTCCGGACCGACCCCGGACTCGGCGTATCCGTCAGAGAGGACGCCGTTCGGCGCTACGCGTTTTGAGTGCATCCGCATCCAGTAGCCTTCCCGGTCATTTGAGCGACAAGCAGAGCGCCTGGTCCACGCCCCTCGCCGCACCGCTCGGAGCTCCATTCCCGTTCACCTTCCGGTCGGTGGAAATCCTCACCCTCACCTACCGGACCACGCCGGCCGCAGTACGGGCGTTGCTGCCCGAGCCGTTGCAAGCCACGAGCGATCTCGTGCTCGTTCACATTTACAACATGAACGACGTGGAGTGGCTGGGCCGTTACGGCGAATGCAACGTGATGCTCGGCGCGGAATTGCCGGATCGTGCCCGGGGCGGGTTCTCTCCGTTTCTTTTCCTCAATAGCGACGGCGGACTGGCCCAAGGTCGGGAAGTCCATGGTCAGCCGAAAAAATGGGCGAATCCACGCATTGAATTTCGCGGCGATTTGATCGTCGGCGCCGTTGAACGCAACGGCATCGAGATCGTGACTGGCACGATGGTCTACAAGCACAACCGCAGCACAATCGAGGAACTGAAGCGCGCCACCTTCGATTTCTCGCTCAATCTGAACTACAAGATCGTGCCGCACATCGATGGGCGGATTGCGGTGCGCCAGATCACATGCAGGCGACTGGCCGACGTGAAGGTTCACGAATGCTGGTCGGATCCCTGTTCGGTGGAACTGCGCGCCAACATGCAGGCGCCGCTGCATCTTCTCCCGGTCGTCGAAGCGTGCGCTGGCTGGTTCTGGCGCGCCGAGTTTACGCTCGTTGAAGGCGCGATCCTCCATGACTACCTCGCGCCCGGATCGGACGCAACGCCCCTGACTGAACCCTGATCGTGTCCCGCACCGTTCTCATCACCGATTTTGGATTTCCAGATGTCGAGCGCGAGCGCGCGGCACTCGAGGCAGCTGGTTTCCGACTGGAAACGGCGCAATGCAAAAACGCCGACGATGTCATCGCCACGGCACGAGCCGCAAAGGCCGATGCGCTGATCGTCCAGTGGGCCCCGATCACCGATGCCGTCCTCGCCGCATTGCCCGGCTTGCGCGTCGTCGTTCGCTACGGCATCGGGGTCGACAACATTGATCTCGCAGCCGCAATGGCCCGCGGTGTGCCCGTCTGCAACGTACCCGACTACTGCATCGACGAGGTCGCGGACCATGCGCTTGCCCTCGCGCTCGCCCTTGCCCGCCAGCTCCCGCAAACCCACGCGCGCATCCTCGCCGGCGAGTGGAAGATCACGCCGCCAGCCCCGCTGAAGGCCTTTCACGAGCGGACGTTTGCCTGCGCAGGCTTCGGCCGCATCTCGCGAGCCGTCCTAAATCGGGCACAGGTCTTCGGCTTCCGTGTAGCTGCCTACGATCCATATGTGGCCCCATCGGTTTTTCAGGAAACCGGCGTACGCCGGCTCACACTCGACGAGTTGTTCGCCGCTGCGGACGTTCTCTCATTGCACCTGCCGCTCACGGACGAGACGCGGCACTTTGTCGGCGGAGACCGTCTGGCCCGCCTGCGTCCTTCGACCATCGTCGTCAACACATCGCGCGGCGGTCTCGTCGACACGGAACGGCTCGCGAATGCGTTGCGCGAGGGAAGCATCGCCGGCGCCGGTCTCGATGTTTACGAAACGGAGCCGCTTCCCGAAGGGCATCCACTTCGGTCGGCTCCAAACACGATTCTGACTTCCCACACCGCTTGGTTCAGCGGGGCCAGTGTCCCGCGTCTGCAGCAACTCGCCGTCGAGGAGGCGGTGCGGCTGTTGCGGGGCGAGCCCGCAAAAAATCAGGTCAACCGCCGGCCCACGTCGATATGATCCGCAAGGCCTTTTCGTTTCAACTCCAGCCCGGCTGTGAAAAGGAATACGAGCGCCGGCACAACCCGATCTGGCCCGAGCTCGAAGCCCTGCTGAAGAAACAAGGCGCCCACAACTACTCGATTTTCGTCGACTCGGAGTCAGGGCGGTTGTTCGGCTACATCGAGATCGAGGACGAGGCCCGCTGGGCCGCCGTCAACGAAACCGAACTGGCAAGACGCTGGGGCAGGCACATGAGCGAGGTGATGCAGATCCATCCCGACGGCAGGCCCGTCGCCCATGCGCTGCGAGAGGTTTTCCATCTCGAGTAATTTCCCGGACAACCCGGCTTAACGGGTAGAGCCACGTGTGAATTGCTCGCATCAAATCCGATCTCTTCCATCCGGGCTCGGCATCTTCGACCCGCACCGTACCACCGAGCCACGACTCATTCATGAACACTCACCCTGCGAAATCATCCTTGGATGCGCTGGCATCTTCGCTGGCGCTTTGCGCCGCGTTTCTTCTCGTTTCCTCGACAGTCGCCCATGCCGAAGCCACAACGGCGCCCGCTCTTCAAATCCGCAAGGAAGCTGGAGACACCCGGGTCTATTGGGACGACCGCCTGCTGTTGGAGCTGAAGGAAAACCGTTTTCTCCTCTTTCGCGCGACGCCGGAGGACGAACTGTGGGTCGGCTCCAAAAGATCGCGCGCGGATCTCGGCTGGGTTTACCGCGACCCAGGCGCGAAGGGCATGGAGGTTCTCGACCTCCATCACGAATACTCGCGCGAAACAGGCGAGCTGGTCATCCGAATCACGGGACGAAAGCCACAGTTCGAAAGCCAGATCGACGTCGTCCTCACGGGACGGTGGATGCCCGAGGCACGCAAGTTCAAGTATCAGATCTCGACAAGTCTTCAGTGCTCCTTGGAGGACTGGTATGAAAACAGCAAACTCTTCCTTCGCGGGTCACGGGCAAGGGGAAGCAAGCTGTGGACAGAGGTCCTCGACTACTGTATTGAAGGCGTCTCGATCACCGAACGAATGCTCTCGCCCGACAAGGAGCGCCGCGGCGAACGGCAGATCTATGAGTGGTTCGTAAAATCCGATGACGGCTTTGCTTGGGAGAAGTGGCCGAAGATTCATATTCCATTCCCGGTTCGCCCAGGAAACTACATCACAATTCGAGACCTCGAACATCCGACGCAGGAAGGTGGTTACTATGGCTTTCTCGACAAGAATCAGGGCGGATGGATGACTCAGATAATAAAAGCCCCCGCACCGGTGATATATGAACTCTGCTGGTCGCGCTTCGATGTGCATATCTCCCTGGAAGGGGCGATTCCACCCCGGCACAGCCAAACGGATCTCACGCTCACTTTCGCCATGGATTTTGTACCTGTTGCGCCAGCTCGGGCACAGGACATCATCAACCGGGCAGTCGAGCCCAACTGGCGCGACGCGCCCGAATACCAGGATCTGCCGCTCTTTTCATGGGAGAATCGTTTCGACAGGGTAATCACCGATGTGCCAAGTGAAGATACATCCAACCAGACGCTGTGGTGGCCGAGTGACTATCTTTGCTTTCGAGACGCCACCATGGGTTTCGACGATACCTATTCCGTCTCGATCAAACGAACGGAAGCCGCACAGAAGACCTCGGCCTGGACCACGCTGTCATGGGCGCAGCCATTCAACAAACGGCCGAAGCACAACAGGCGGTTTCGATTCAGTGCGATGGTCAAGACCGCCGACTGCACCGGCAAGGTTCGACTGGGCCACTATTCATCGATCGAGAATCTGGGCGATATGTACTACGGTGGAAGAAAATCCCATCGTCAGGATGGAACGCGTGTGACGGAGGGTCTCGTCTGGGAATACTCCGAAGCGGTGACCGGGACGACCGACTGGACGCCGGTAACCCTGGAGTTTGTCGTGAATCACCACGGCAGCACGCTCGTGCTGGAGCACACAGGCACTGGACAGTGCTGGTTCGACAATGTCGTCATCGAGGATCTGGGCAAGGGTGCGCCGCAAACCGGATCGTGATTGCGCCGCATATGCGATCGCCGGAAGCTCTCGCTGTCGCGGACTCCGCTGCTTTGCCCGGAATCTGGCACGTTTCCGGAACGGGACGCCCGCACTCCGGTTGGCCCGGCTGCGATCCGTTCTTCCACGGGGGCGGGGCGAGTAGTGACGACCTATCCTCAAGCAGGCAGGCGAGTGGCAAACCCCAGTTTAAGCTTTGAATCGCGGCGTCCCGCCAGAGGACGGCAAGAGGCGCAGTTGGTCGATGGAGAGAAGGCTACGCTGTTGACGACTGCAAGATCACGTCAGCCGGTGATGATCATTTCCGGCTAACCCAGCTTTACTGACCTCCGTAGCGAGAGTCGCGGCAGAATCAGGATGTAAGCCCAAGCAGTGCCACCGTCCCGACTGTTTTGGGTGTATCGAGGCAGTTCTGGAACGAAGAACGTTGTGAACTCGGAAAGTGCCACACTCAACGAAGCGTCGGCGCCGGCACAGGTTGCCCGTCAGGGATCGCGGACCGAAAAGACCGTCCGGCCATACTGGCTGCAAAGTCTCGCTTCGCCGTCGCGATCAACTCGGAATTCACCAACAGTTCGCTCCCGAATGTAGCGATGATCCGCGCCGCATAGACAGCCGCGTCGAGCCCCGCCTCCGATCCCGCGCTGGCTGTCATGGCCCAAGTATGGCCAGGAACTCCCATCGGACACATGGCTGTATCGAATCCCACGGTCGGCACAACGTGGCTGACATCGCCAACGTCGGTCGAAGTGCCGCCGGGAGAAACGACGCCGAGCGGTTTTATATGGTCGAAATAGGCCACCGGGGGCAGTCCAAGCGCACGTTGCATCTCTCGCCCGAAATGCTTGCTCGCCTCCGTAAATCCAGGCGGCCCAATTCTCTCGAGGTGCTTTTGCAGGGCTTCCTGAAGGGGTCGATTGAATTTGAGCGCATGGATGGCCGTGATCAGCCGAATCTCATGGGTGGTCCCGGTCATCAACGCTGCTCCGGCGGCAATATCCTGCAGGCGTTGGTAAAGGCCATCGACCATGTTTCGGTCGGGCGCGCGTATGAAGTACCAAGCTTGGGCAGTTTCAGGGACCACATTGGGCGCCGCGCCGCCGTCCGTGATGACGTAATGAATGCGCGCTTCAGGGCGCATGTGCTCCCGCAGCATGTTGACGCCGTGATTCATCAATTCCACGGCGTCCAAAGCACTACGGCCACCCCAGGGACTCCCGCCCGCGTGCGCTGTTTTGCCGGCAAACGCGACCGTGAAGCTGTTGAGGGCGAGGTTCTGCGTATTGCGCACTCCGGTTCTGCTGCCGGGATGCCAATCCATGCACACATCGAGATCATCAAACACGCCGTCGCGCGCCATATATGCTTTGCCAATCAACATCTCCTCGGCGGGTGTTCCGAAAAGCTTGATCGTGCCTGGAAGTCCGGCGTCCTCCATGACTCGCTTCAGGACAATCGCCCCGTAGACCGCGCCCGCGCCGAGCACGTTGTGTCCGCAGCCGTGGCCTGATGTCATGCCGTCGTCGCGAGCGACCTTCTTCGCAATCGGCGCATTGCCGAGCACCGGGAGCGCGTCGTACTCCGCCAGGATCCCGATCACGGGCCGGCCGGAGCCGGCGCTTGCCACGAATGCGGTTGGGAGCCCGCCCTGTCCAGTCGATACATTGAATCCGCTTGCTTGCAATCGCTCACGCAAGAGCGCCGCGGACCGTTCTTCCCGCAACGCGGTCTCGGCAAACGTCCAAAGATCGCGCGCGGTGGACGTGATATCGTCCGCAAGGGATTCAACCACGCGTTCGATCTGAGCTGGACCAACGAAGCCCGATTCCGATGCCTTGAGTCCCGAAAGGGCGCCGGGTGTGAGTGTGATCATCGCGATCGCACAAGAACGAAATGCCTGCATTTATCGAATAGTGTTCGGACGCGCGGGCGCGACTCGCGGCCGGCCGGCGCCGCGCTCTTCGTCAGGCTCGTTCTCAGAAGGTGAAGGTGCTCGTCAGGTACCACCGACGCTCTGGCGCCAGGCGCACGGTGGAAACCTCTCCCCACGGCTGTACACCGATTGCGATCGGCGTGTCGTCCGCGATCAGATTGCGCACGTTGAGCTGCAGCTTCCAATCGACCTTGTCCCAAAGTCTCCGTTGATAGGTTACCCATGCATCCACGTTGGTTTCGGCCGGATCGTAATAGGGATTGGCTACGTCTATGTTGACGCTGTTGTCGGCGTTGCGCGTCGAAGGATAACCGATGCCAATCTTGTCCTGCCAGCGTATGCCGCAGCCAATACCCCAGCCTTTTAATTTTCCACCCAGGATGTCCTGGCTAAATGTGTAGTTGGTGACCAAGTTCGCGCGCCATTTGCGCTGCTCCGCGCTCGCGGAGCCCTCTGTTGCGATCGCTGTGGCATAAGGGCCATACACATTCGCGTCGAGCCAGGTGCCAAATGTCACGGAAGACGACGGGAGCGGATCCCCTGGCTGCCAGTCGAGCGGATACGTCGAACGAGGACGATCCCTGAGCTGTTCCCATACAGGGGTCATTCGCGCGATCAGATCCTTGAGAAAGGGCAGGGAGTTGCTTTGAACCGTTTCCTGTTTGGCCACGTTCGCGAGAATTCTCCAGTTCGGAGTCGGATTATAGACGATCTCCACCTCCATCCCCTTGGCCGAGTAGTCGGTCGTGTCCACCTGCCCCACCAACTGATTGCGCTGGGCAGCCACATTCGGAGGCTCGCCTGTGACCCGATATTCGTAGAGATCGCGATAGTTCGCGGGCAATGCGCTGAAGAGCAGCTCGATGTCGGCGTTTCTGCTCTCCACCAAGTGCGGATTGACGTTCGCCTCTTGAACCCAGATGCCAGCCTGGCCAAGAATTGCATCCTCACGCGCGATACGAACCACGGTCGGCGTCGAGCTTTGGTTGCGCACGCTGGTTTCGAACCAGTTCACCCGCAGCGTGAGCTTGCCGTCGAAGGCGAGGACATTGAACCCATACTCGGTCGTCTCACCCTGCGGCGGCGGCAGGCTTTCGCCATACCCGTTTATCCGCCCTCCGGCCGGCGTGAAGTTGCTGGATTCGTTATAAAAGACGCTGAAGTCCGTCCCGGCCGGCAGCGCGATCAGTTCGCGCGGCCAGCGCAAAACCGCGCTGTAGCTTCTCACCTCGCCTGCCACGTTGAACGGAGGGGTGCTGGGAAACGAAAAATCGTCGAACCGATAGTGGACCTTCCCGGGATCGTTCAAATCATCGGGATTCGCGACGAAGTTGATGTTTTCACGGACGAAGTAGTCCTCGTCGCGCCGCCAGCCGAATAGAGTGACAAGATTGTCCCGAAGCCAGTGACTCTGGAGAACGACGGCCTGAGACCTGATCACCTCGCGCACCGAGCTTCCGCCAGTGTTGATCTCGACCAGAGTCGCGGGCGCGTCTTCGACGTGTCCGGGATCCGTGGCGTCGCCAGCGCGCACGTAATGTGGAACGTTCGCGGTGGGGCCGGCCGTCACTGGAGGAATTCTCACCGAACTCAATCTGAGAGGATCGTCGTTTCCGATCAGCGAGGGTCCGATATAAACGATGCGACGCGCTCCCCGCCCGGCATTGTTGACTTGGGGCGAGCGCGAAAGGGCCGCCGCCCCGTCCAAGGCGAAGGAATGATTGTAGCTTATGGTGTCGGCGGCGTTCTCCTCGTAGAGCCCGGTGAGAGTATGGCGGCCCAGCCATTTCGCCCACGAATCGCCGAGGTCGTCGAAATTGTATCTAAGATATGCCGTCGCTCGCTTGCTGTCCCGTTGTTTGAGATCGTTCGAATAGTTCACCTGCGCCTTAAGCATATACGGGCGTCCGACGTTCGGATTGGGCTCGCCCGTGGGCAGCGTCACATTGGGATCGATGCGAACATGATTGCTGCCTCCTGAGGAAACGAAGGAGTTCTTGCCATACCGATCGATCCGCTGCGTGTCGTAGGCAAGCTCGATGCCGATTCTATCCTCCCATGCGCGCTGCTCGAAGGCGATGTTGAACGTGTGGAAGCTGTCGTTCTGGAGTGAGCTTTCGTCAATCATGTGGTTCTTGAAATCAAACGCACTGAAGTCGGTAAGTCCCTGCTGCTTGAGCCCGGCGGGGATGATGCCGGGCTGTTGACCTGGGAGAACGTTGTCGCCGGTCCAGTAGGCCGCGGGAAGCTCGAATATATTGAGCGATCCGTAAAAGCGAATGATGTCGCTGGCGAAATCCCGGTTCAGCGTGGGATGGAAAAGCTGCGCTTTTATCGCGTCGGGAAGATTCGCGCCGGTTCCCGCCACCTCGCTGCGAAAACCGTATGCCGGCACGCTGTCTGTGGAATTGTTGTGAACGAGCGCCATCTGGTTCTGAATGGTGTTCTGGCCGATGAAAAAGCCGATCTGACTGGCAAGGCCGGCGTTTTGGGTGGCCGCGTCTGGGTTCCTCGCGGGGTCGTCGTAGAAGGACCAATCGTAGGGTGTTCGGCCGTTCGAAGTCCACATATGCGTACTGTCGAAGGGCAGGACGGAAATAGGACGGTTCGCCGCGGTATGACCGGTTTCAAAGTTCGCGCGAAGCGCGGTATGCTTGTAGGGCGCAAATGCAACAGCGCCGTACAGCCGGCGCTTGTTCTGGTACGAGGGCCGCTGGTTGTACTTTTCGTTGTCGGCCAGCGCTGCCACACGCACGCCGAGTTTTCGATCGATCAGGACGTGATTGGTGTCGAGCGTCCCTCGCATGCTGCCGTTGTTTCCGTAGCGCAGCTCTATCCTTGTGCGGTCGCGGGTGAGGTTGGGCCGCAACAGAGTGGTGTCGACCACACCGGCAGGACTTCCCACGCCAAAAAGGATGGCGTTGGGGCCGCGATTCACTGTTACACGCTCCGTATTGTACGAGTCGAAGGCAATGTTCGTCGGAAAGAGCCCGCGTGAATAGTTGGGCGAGGCGAGACCGCGCGTGCGGCTGCTTTGCTGTGGATCGACCCGGGGCCCGTTGCCGACCACCGAGGTGGCGTTGATGTCTCCGGTGGAGCCCGAGTAGTTCCCGTCCGGGCCAGCCGCTTCCATTCCCGTCGCATAGACCAAAAGATTGCCCGAGTCGGTTGCGCCTATATCGTCCAGCAGATCCTTGGTATAGATTGAAATCGACGCGCCGAGATCCATGATTGATGTGTTGAGACGCGTGCCTGCCATCGTCGACGTCGCCTGATATCCGGTGTCTCGATCCGATTGCACTACGAATGGCGACAGCTCGACCGGATCGCCATCGGATATCGAGGCGCTCGAAGTCGATGTGGTTTGCGCGCTGACGGGCGCTTGCAAGACAAACGCGACAAGCAGTTGATTGATGGTTCTCGGGCTCAAGAGGTTCATCGTTTGTTTGGGAGTAGTAGTTTTCTGTGAGGTTGGGGGTGACGCCTAGGGTGTGAAAATGGATAAATAAGTGCGGTCGCTAATCCAAATGCCATGACATTTTACCCGTTAAGTAGGGCGTATCCATTGGAGGCGCGCCGGTTCTCCGAGGTCCGATCCCGATTTGGCTTACTTAACGAGACAAGCTCAGGCTGACTTGGAGAATGTCAGACTATTGGTATGAGGGTTTCATCTCCTTGGCGGCTTGCACTTTCGTCTTCACGGGCTGTTCGCGAAGGTCCGCCTCGTTATTCCTGAAATGAACAGAATTCTTTCGCTCCTGACGGTTCCTTTTGCGGTTTCACTTCTCGGCGCCTCCAGCTTGGGCGCCGCAAGCGGCGTCCCACAACTTTCGGCTCGGTATCCGCTCGAGTGGCTGCAAACCAACCTCACAAGACAGGCAATGTTTCATCCGTATGCCACCATCGAGGAACGAACCAAATGGAACGCCGTGGAAGACCGCTTCAGAACAGCGATCGTTAGCTCCGCCTCGTCCGCGCTGGACACACCATGGGCGGCACTTCCTGCGACGCGTTACCTGGACTTCGTGCGCGATGGAAACCGGACGAGATTCCAAGACCTGTATTTCGGACGGCGGAAGCGCGGCAGGGCATTTGCCCTTGCCGAGTGCCTCGAGGACAGTGGAAGGTTCATTGATCAGATCGTCAATGGAGTATGGTTGACATGTGAGGAGTCGTCGTGGGTGCTGCCTGCTCATATTCACGCGCAGCGGGCCGGAACGGGTTTGCCGGACGTCTCCGATCCGACCATTGATTTGTTTGCCGCTGAAACCGGCGCGCAACTGGCGTGGATCGATTATCTCCTCGGACCGAGACTCGACGCAGTGTCTCGGCGGATTCGATCCCGCATCAGGCTGGAGGTCGACCAGCGGATACTCGTGCCATTCCTGGAGCGAGACGACTATTCGTGGATGGGATTCCGGACCACGAGAAAGCTCCACAACTGGACGCCTTGGATCGTCTCGAACGTGCTCGCCTGCGCGCTGCTCATCGAAACAGACGACGCTCGTCGAGCGCAGATTGCACATCGCTGCCTCCAGATACTCGACAACTACTTGATCACCCAAACGGCCGACGGAGGATGCGAAGAGGGTCCTCACTATTGGGCACGCTCGGCCGGCTCTGCGTTCGACGCGCTCGAGCTACTGTATCTGGCGACGGACGGCATGCTGGACGGTTATACGTCCCCGAAACTTCAAGCAATGGGCGCATACATCCACCGGATGCACATCGCCGGGCCCTGGTTCGTCAACTTCGCTGATGCAGCAGCCCGGCCGGAGATCGAGGGCGCGTTGTGTTATCGCTTCGGAAAGCGGCTCGACGATCCCGCCTTGACCTCATTTGGCGCTTGGTTTGCCCAAAGGGACGAGACGCTGGGCCTCGGGCGCATTGAGAGCCTCGGACGCTCGATTCCGGGCATTCTTCATTCGGCCGAGATCGATCGGGCGGAGGCCTCCCCGCCGCTTTCACGCGACACTTGGCTGCCCGACCTGCAGGTCATGAGCGCCCGTGTGAAGGCCGGCTCGCCGAGCGGATTGTTCGTGGCGGCGAAAGGAGGCAACAATGCCGAAAGTCACAACCACAATGATGTTGGGAGCTGCATCGTCTTCGCCGACGGGCGGCCCGTCCTCATCGATTCGGGACCAGGCTCCTACACCCGGAAAACCTTTGGCGAGGACCGTTATGATATTTGGACGATGCAGTCGGATTTTCACAACGTTCCCACCATAAATGGAATTTCCCAGGCGCCCGGTTCGGAGTTTCGCGCGCGCAATGTAATGTATGAGACCACGGCGGAGACAACGACGTTTGCCCTTGACCTGGCCGGCGCCTATCCGCCCGCGGCCTGCGTCCAGCATTGGGTGCGGCAGTATGTGTTCTCCCAGCCGGACCGGTTGGCCATCTCTGACGACTACGCGCTGACCGCTGCGACGGCTCCGAACCGATGGCATTTTCTCCTGCCTGTTGAGCCGGAGCCCTCCTCGCCCGGTCGACTGATCCTCTACGGCGGAAGTGATCGTCCTGTAACCTTGAACTTCGATCCGTCTCTCGAGGTTCAGACCGAAGCAATCGCCACCGATGATCCACCTCTTCGCCGCAGTTGGGGCGGGCAGATTGTCCGGATGACGCTGATCAATCCAGAAACCCACCTCAAGGGATCGTTCACT
>CAZREP010000059.1:0-23560 GCA_964599035.1 uncultured Terrimonas sp.
TTTTCCGTTGATGTAGCAGGAGGGCGTTCTGTTTACACCGCTCCTGATGCCGCTTTCAAAATCCTGTTCAACTCTGTCAAATAATTCTTTGCGCCGAATGTCATTTTTGAATTGCACCATATCAAGCCCGATATTTTTTGCGAATAAAAGCATATTACCAGCGCTAAGTATCTCCTGGTTTTCAAAAATAACGTCATGCATTTCCCAGAATTTTACCCTGCAACGCCGCCGCTTCGGCTGCTATGGCGGCCGGTTTGGACTGGGGATGGATCTTTGCAAGCGGAAAATTTCTGAAAACAAACTTCAGATCTTTTCCCAGCTCCCGCCGGATATGTTTTACGACGTTATAAGCGAGTCCGCAGTACGGGCCCTGGTAATCGCCGTATTCCACCAGTTCCAGCAAGGCTTCCGGGTCACCTTTTATATGATCTTTGCTGCTTACAGCAGGTACTAATTGTTTCATTGGTTTATTGTTTTAGATTGTCTGAATGTTCCAGTGCATCCAGTATGCCGTCTGCACCGGGGTTAATGCCAACAGGAGACAGGTAAGCCCATAGAATAACTCCTCTCTCATCAATTACATATAATGCCCGCTCACTTTCACCTGATACTTTATTGTACACATCATATAATGTGGCCACTGCTCCCTTGGGCTCAAAATCGGCTAACAGGGGAAAATAGAAATGATGATGTTCACTAAAAGCCGAATGGCACCATCTGCTGTCTACAGAAATGCCAATGAGCCGGGCATTGTATCGTATAAAATATTCTTCAAGTTCATTGTACAAATTCATCTGGTCGCCGCAAACCGGGCTCCAGTCTGCAGGATAAAATGCAAGAATGACTTTCCTGCCCCTTAATTCACTTAATCTTATTTTTTGATAAGGCGAAGAATATAATTCAAATTCCGGCGCCATGGTTCCTGTTGCTAACATCTTGATCACTTTTATCTGTTATAGTTTAATTTCCTGCTGCTCTTTATGTGTGGAGCGCGTACAGCTTTGTACAAAAGCAGCGTGGAAGGCGATTCAGCCATATTGTAACGGTTAAAAGCCTGCCACGTCTGCTCTTCTTCCGGTTATTAAGCAAAGCTTTCACCTGCCTGAAGATGACTGCTCAATGCAATCCTGTTCCACGCATTAATGGTTACAACAACCATCACAATTTGGGCTACCTGGTTTTCGCTAAAATGCGCCAGCGCTTTTTCATAAGTTTCATCAGTCAATCCATTTTTATAAATAAGCGTTACTTCTTCTGTTATTGCCAATGCTGCTTTTTCTTCAACGCCGAAAATGCCGTTGGTTTCTTTCCAGGCGTTGAGCAAAAAGATACGTTGATCGGTTTCGCCGTTCTTCAGCGCCGCTTTTGTGTGCAGGTCAATACAATAGGCGCAGCCATTTATTTGCGATGCGCGGATTTTAATCAGATCTTTCACCGTTGCGGCAACGGATGTTTGAGAAAGATAAGTTTCCAAAGCCATCATTGCCCTTAATGCCTGCGGTTCGGCAGTATTGATATTAATACGTTTTTCCATTTTTTTTAGTTATCAGTTAGGGAAAGAATGTCTTTGTACCGGCAAAGACATTCAGTACTCTTTGTTATGCAGCTACAGCTTACTTGCTGCCTCTATGATAAATGCAGCCACTTTATCTGGCTGGGATACCATGGGAACATGGCTTGAAGCGAGCTCAAGTGTTGTTGCCCTGATCAGGCCGGCTTTAAACCGCTCCAGCTCCGGATTGATCATCCCGTCTTTTGCCGCTACTATGTACCATGAAGGTTTTATTGTCCAGGCGGGTTTATATACCTTCTCCTGGGTGGCAGACGCAGCCCAGGTAACCTGGGTGGCAAATATTAGTTTTCTTTCTTTGGATGATACATCCTGTGCAAAAAACTCGTTAACTCCTTTCACCGACAGGGATAGAAAGCCGTCAGCGCTAAGCTTAAATTCCGGACCTACTGCTGTCGGTGGCATTGCTGCATTAACATCGTTAACGTTCTGCCCGTCTTCAGGAACCAATGCTGCAACGTAAAGCAACCCGGCCACCTTAGGATCTTTTCCCGCTTCGGAAATCACCATTCCGCCATACGAGTGCCCGGCCAGCAATACCGGGCCGTCCATTGAAGCAATGGCTCTTTTGGTAGCTGCCACATCATCCTGTAACGAAGTGAGCGGGTTTTGTACTGCAATAACGTTGAGTCCTTTGGCCTGAAGTAAGGGAATTACTTTTGCCCAACTGGAACCATCGGCAAAAGCGCCGTGAACCAATACCACATTTTTTATTCCTTTTGAAGGAGCTTGTGGCCTTGCATTTTGTGGGAGCAAAAAAACATTGGCTGCCGCAAACAATGCGATTGAAGTGAGTTGTTGAATGGTAGACATAAAATTTGTTTTTTTTGATCATAAAAATTGCCCTGTAACAGGCGTTGTAATGTGTCGTCAGCTTTCGCTGTCCGTTGTTTTTCCCAACGGCTGATCGGTCATTCGTATGGCATCATCCAGGAATTCACCGCCATCGGTAATATTTACTTCATAACGGAACGGGTATATGCTTTCCTGTATTCCATCTGAAGAAGTCCTGCTATCGCGGGGATCGTCCTTTTGAGATGCAATGATCGTGTTCATAATAAAACATTTTGATTTTTGAAAAATAGAGGGTTTGCTGCCGGACGCTTCGTTGCGTAGCTGATCGGTTGTCGCGGGGACACCGCGCCGACGTGGGTTTGTCCCGTGCACGAACGGGTGGAAAGTGCACGTCCCTTACAGCCGCCTCAACGAACTGACACCCGTCATCTTCGTTACGAAAGGCAGAAGTGAAATACCGTGGTAAAAAATATGCGGATTATTTGATTGCCGGCTGAAGCCTGAACCAGTCTTCATATTTTATTTTTCCAAGAATGGGATCTTCACCGGGAACCAGGGATTCATCATTTAATTCAGCACCAAAATAACGTGCATGCTGGTCTGTTACTAATTGGCGGGAGTCTTCTGTTTCATTCAGGTAATAACGAATAAATTCGCTCATCGGCATACGCACGGGTCCTGCCACTTCAACTGTTGCATTCAATGGTGATTCGGTTACAATATTCGTCAACGCTGCCACCACTTCTTTTGATGCTATCGGCTGAAATACGGCAGGTGACATATGAATTTCATTGTCAATAGTGGCTGATTGCGCAATCCTGCCGGCAAATTCAAAAAACTGGGTAGAACGTAAAATGCTGTAAGGTCTGCCTGATTCTTTGATCAGCTCTTCCTGCGCCACTTTTGCACGCAGATAACCACTATCCGGAAGACGTTCTGCACCGACTATTGACATGGCAACGTGATGTTTTACTCCGGCGTATATTTCTGCCGTAAGCAGGTTCATGGTAGATCTTTGAAAGAAATCCAGCACTGCTTTGTCTTCGAAAGAAGGAGAGTTGGAGACATCCACCACAACGTCTGCATTTTTCAATGCATCGCTGACTCCTTCACCAGTAATGGTGTTAATACCGGATGCAGGGGAGGCGGCTATTACCGTATGCTCCTGCTGAAGAAGCTTGTTTACAAGCTGCGAACCAATAAGGCCGGTCCCGCCAATAACTACGATTTTCATAATTTTTAATTTTTGTTTGCTGATAAAATATGTTGGGTAAAGAGGGTATGATTTGTGTTCTATATGAGCTTATTTATGAAGCGCTTTTTTAATGACTGCAGCGGCATGCAGCAAGGCTGTTCTCGCCGCCGGTACTTCTGCCAGTGCATTTAATAAGCCGTAGTCGTGAATTAATCCTCCATACCTGGTGAGGGTTACTTCTACGCCTGCTTCATCCAGCTTCCTGGCATAAGCCTCTCCTTCGTCACGCAGCACGTCATTTTCTGCCGTTTGGATCAATGCCGGAGGAAGCCCGTGTAACTGCGCAGCATCAGCATTCAGCGGAGAGGCGTATATTTCTTTACGGGCTGTCCTGTCCGGCAGGTAATTGTCCCAGAACCATATCATCATTTTCCTGCTGAGAAATCGCCCTTCTCCCAGTTCTTTATATGAGCCTGTTTCAAAATCGGCGTCAGTTACCGGCCATAGCAGTACCTGTAATTTTATAACGGGACCCTGCTTTTCTTTTGCCATTAATGATATAACAGCTGCCATATTGCCGCCTACACTGTTCCCGACAACAGCAAGATTGTTTCCATCTACCCCTATTTCACCACCGTTTTCTGCTACCCATTTAAGGGCTGCGTAAATTTGATAAATAGCCACGGGATAATAGGCTTCCGGAGATGGTGTGTAATCAGGGAATACTGCCACTGCGCCGCTTTCCACTACTAAGTCCCTCACCAGTCTTCTATGGGTTTGATAATCTCCCAATACCCATCCTCCTCCATGAATGTAGATGAAGACCGGTGCGCCTGCCTTAGCACCAACAGGCTTTACAATATGGATTTTTACCTGCTCACCGTCCTGCGTTATTATTTTTTCAGATTCTTCTATACCGGCATAATTGACGGTAACCGAATTTTGGGCATCAACCAATACTTTTCGCGCCTCTGCAGAACTAAGCTGTTCAACAGGCTTGCCGCCTCCCGAATTAAGCGCTTTCAGAAATGCTCTGACCTGCGAAAATATCCGCGGATCATCTTCTGGTTTTAAACTTTTGTTTGTCTGTGTCATAGCTAAATGTTTATGTTATAAATATTATTCGCTTCCTGCCAGGCTTGTAAGGTGTTTTGGAGTGTTGTGACGAACCCTGGCAGGAGAACCAACCGGTTAAGTCATATTCGCCTCAGTCAGTATCAGGCAAAGGGTGCCGGCGCCTTTAGCTTTTTGGCCATTTCGAAGCTTAAATTATCAGCGTAAGTTCCATAAGAATCCACCAGTGTACCTTTTACACCTGTAGAGGAAGAAATAGCATATACTATTGCACTGTCGTCGGGATTGGACGCTCTTTCAAACCGGTACACTTCATCTACTTTAAATTCTTCTGGGTTCAGTCTGATATCCAGATCGCCGCAGTAAAGACAGACCGTGTTGTTGGCGAAGTCGGCATAGTAGCCTCTTTCTTTCAGATCGCTTAGCGCATCTATAAGTGAATTGTAATCTTTCATAAAATCTATGTTTTTTATTTTTCTATAAATCGCGATGGTAAAAACAACCGGCGTGCCAATAGGCAACTAATTAATTATTAGTTGTTTATATGCAATTCTTCCTATTCCGTCACACGGTATTTCGCTATTTGACGAAGGGAGGCTCGATATGTCGCGGATCTGAATAGTTTGGCAGAAATCTAGTCTGCCGGATAAATGGGATGGATATGTTCAGCCAGCGAATAGCGGAGAAAGGTGGTCAATCGCTGCAAGAAGGCTAATCTTAAAATTCGTTTTCCTTTAGAAAATAATCTGCTTTTGCAATGCCGAGTTTTTTCATCTTAGAGTGCAACGTAGTGGCAGGAGTTCCCAACGCTGCAGCAGCGCCGCCTCTTCCGGATATTTTACCGCTGCATCTTTTCAATACTTCAATAATGTAAGTGCGTTCAAGTTCTTCAAGTGTTTTACCGGAAGCATTCGTATGATCATTTTTGTTTCCGGCAGATCCTTTAGGCAATTGTATCTCTGTTAGAACATTCCCCGGAGTTAAAAGAATGCTTCGTTCAATTAAATGCTCCAACTCTCTTACATTACCCGGCCAGGTATAACTCTTTAACTCCTGCATGCAGCCCGGAGATATAGACACTACTTTTTTGCCTGAATTTTTACTATACCGCTCGAGAAAAAAATGAGCAAGCGGGGATATGTCTTCCGGGCGTTCTCTTAATGGAGGTAATGCAATAGGAAACACATTCAGACGATAATAAAGATCGGACCTGAAACGACCGGACTTCACTTCCTGTTCCAGGTTCCGGTTGGTGGCGGCAATGATCCTGACATCAACTTTAATGGTCGTTTTTCCCCCGACCCGCTCCAACTCGCGTTCCTGCAATACACGCAATAATTTCACCTGTGTTTCAAGCGGCATCTCACCAATCTCATCCAGAAACAGGGTGCTGTTATTAGCCAGCTCAAATTTACCGATCCGTCGTTCAATGGCGCCGGTAAATGCTCCCCTTTCATGCCCGAATAATTCACTCTCAATCAGGTTGGCAGGTAATGCTGCGCAATTCACCTTTACCATCAGCTTGCTTTTCCTGGGAGATGCATTATGAATGGCACGGGCGATCAGCTCTTTACCGGTACCGGTTTCTCCCAATAAAAGTACTGTTGAATTGGACTCGGCTACAAGCGACATTAAATGGTATACCTTTTCCATTTCCGGGCCACTGCCAATAATATCGGAGAAATTATAGATCGTCTGGATCTGTTCCTTCAGGTAGTCGTTTTCCACTTCCAACTGCTTTTTGTAAGCAAGCAGCTTCTCATTTGCCTGTATATTGGCAATAGCTATTGCTATCTGGGCGCTTATCCCTTCCAGCAGGTGCACATTTATCTCGTTTGTTATCACCCATAAAACACCCAGGTCTATGTTGCCAGCACGCAGAGCAACCCCCACCATTTTTTGAAATGCGGCTTTTTGCGCTCCCAGTCCTTTCCAGAATTCAATATAGTGATCTGTATTCCCCTGCTTCACCTCTTCTTCAAAGTCTATGAACAACGGTCCGTTTCCTTTCAGCGCTCTGCCCGTAATTCCTTCATTCTTGTTGATCCTGGTATTCAGCAGTTTTTTAAACCCGGGATCATCTTTGTAGTGCACTTCGTTATCGTGCATAAACGGGCTTAGAGTAATGTTATCATTGTTTATAGTGCGTATAAAGTATGCCCTGATCTGCCCGAGTTTTTTTAAAGACTGATGAATTGTTTTACTAAGTTCCTCTTTGGTCCTGGCTGATGCAATGTCGTGACTGAACTCAATAAGAAATGTTTTGTCTTTGTCTTTTTCTGATATTTCTTCGTTGATTATAATATTAGCCACCGCATTGGATAAATGAGGGGCAATCCCTTCCAGTATACTTTTAAAATCGTCCGGAAAGCTATCGGTTTTATCAGAGTACAGTAATACATGTCCGATAGTCTCCATCTTACTCTTTAATTTCACGATCATCGCCTTTCTTATACCGCATTCATAGTTAACCTTCAGGAATGCCGGAACACCCGGTTTGCTTATTATATCGTCTAACAGAAAGGATGCCGACATGTCCGGATCAGCCACCTGGCTGATAAATGGGTCGTCAATTACAAACTGCATTTTAAGTAACGAAGGGAGCTCACTGCGGTGCCTGATGTGCATGGATCCCCTGTCCATCAGGAATGGATAATAGGTTCTTTTTTGCTGGTTGATCAGTGAAATAACGGCATGTGTAAAATAGAAATATTGTTTAAGCCGGGATGAAAAAACCCGTACGAGATCGTTTTTATCCCTAACCCGTGTGATATCATTGCTTAAGGTAAGAAGTATCTCTTTTTCTCTTTTGTAGAGCATTAATTGCTCCCGAAGCCGGGGTGCGTCGTCCGAAACTTTTTGCTTGTAAGCCTTTTGCCTTTGGGTATCCTCTTTCGTCACACTTTTCATTGAATGCGTTTTGCAGTAAGTGGTGTAACACAGCTTAAGCGAAATGGAGTTTACGTAAAAGCAGGTGCTGAATTGTCTAAAGGTAAATCAATTAAAGCATTGACAGAAAAACTAAAACGGCGGAATTGTAAAGACAAAAAATAACTGCCCTCAACTGATGCGGGTATTTATGGTTTTTAGCCGACTGCGGGGCACTCCTAATACGCCTGTGCGAACAGCACCCTTTTCCGGCTCGGTTTACTGGTTAGTATGCATTTGCCTTCCTCTTCCTTTGCATTGAAAGGGATGCACCGAATAGTAGCTTTGGTTTGTTCCTTTATTTTCTCTTCTGTTTCCCCAGTGCCATCCCAGTGGGCAGATACAAATCCTCCTTTTTCATTCAGTAACTGCACAAACTCATCCCAGTTATCGGCGGGCGTAATATGCCCGTCGCGGTATGCTTTTGCTTTGTCAAACATGTCCTGCTGTATCTGCTGCAGCAGGTTAATGATACGCACCGGCAAATCATCCATCCCCACACTTAATTTTTCTTTGGTATCCCGGCGGGCGATTTCTACGGTATTATTTTCAATATCCCTTGCACCAATGGCAATACGAACGGGCACTCCTTTCTTTTCATATTCGGCAAACTTCCATCCGGGGCGGTTATTGTCATTGTCGTCATATTTAACCCTTATTCCCGACAGCTTCAGCTCCTGAACAAGACTGTTCACTTTTTCATCAATAGCGGCTTTCTGTTCATCTCCCTTATAAATAGGAACGATCACCACCTGGAAGGGCGCAATTTTGGGAGGGATGATCAACCCGTCATCATCGCTGTGCGCCATCACCAATGCTCCTATCAGGCGGGTAGATACCCCCCAGGAAGTGGCCCACACATATTCCTGCTTGTTTTCTTTGTTTAAAAACTGCACATCAAAAGCTTTGGCAAAATTCTGGCCCAGGAAATGGGAAGTGCCTGCCTGTAAAGCTTTACCATCCTGCATAAGCGCTTCAATGCAGTAGGTATCCACAGCACCGGCAAATCTTTCATTGGGTGTTTTCACTCCTTTTATTACCGGCAGCGCCATCCAGTTCTCCACAAAATCGGCGTATACTTCCAGCATGCGTGTTGTTTCTTCTACCGCTTCCTGTGCCGTGGCATGGGCGGTATGCCCTTCCTGCCATAAAAATTCCGTAGTGCGTAGAAAAAGGCGGGTACGCATTTCCCATCGAACAACGTTGGCCCATTGGTTGATCAGTATGGGAAGATCGCGGTAAGACTGTATCCATGTTTTATACGTACTCCATATAATAGCTTCACTGGTAGGACGCACTACCAGTTCTTCTTCCAACTTAGCTTCGGGGTCAACGATGAGTTTACCTTTGTTGCCAGGTTCCGTTTTTAACCGGTAATGGGTTACGATGGCGCATTCTTTGGCAAAGCCCTCTGCGTTCTTTTCTTCCGCTTCAAACAGGCTCTTAGGAACAAATAAGGGAAAGTATGCATTCACATGACCGGTATCTTTAAACATCCTGTCCAGCTGGTCGCGCATGTTCTCCCATAGCGTAAAACCGTATGGCTTAATGACCATACAGCCCCGTACGGCAGAATAGTCTGCAAGCCCGCCTTTAATGATAAGATCATTATACCATTGCGCGTAATCCTGCGACCGGGAAGTAATTTCTTTGCTCATGTTTGTAGTGTGTTCTTTGTATTTATGCGCTTTATAAAAGAGACTTTATTCACATAGGGTATCTTTTCAATATGTATCCAACTATTTTGAATAGATTAACAGTGTAAATTGGGGCAAATGTAGTAACTTCATGGTGTAATTTTTAAAACGCTTACGCATGAATAAGAGAATTTTACTTTTGGCAGCGGTGGTGGTTGTACTCAGCAGCTGTTCAACCTTGTACAAATCAGGGCAAACACCCGATGATGTGTATTATTCTCCTGCACCCCAGCAACGAGTGGCCTACTCCAATAATGACGAGGACTATTATGATGATAACAGCGGAGAAGGGAGCGAGTATGTGAATGTGCAAACGGAACAGGATCGTTCAGCTTACAGAGGTGAAGATAATTATCTGCGCATGAAAGTGAGGAACCGTGCTTTATGGTCGTCATTGGATGATTACGCATATTACGGCGGAGGCATGATGTATTCTCCTTATCTCTATGGCAGCCGCTTTGGAATGGGCTTCGGTTATAATCCCTACTCATTCTATTCGCCTTACTCTTCTTTTGGCATGAGCCTGGGATACGGATGGGGTGGACTTTATAACGGGTTCTACAATCCTTATTCCTTTTACAGTCCTTATTCTTTTTATGATCCTTATTCCCCTTACGGCTATGGTCATTATTATTATCCGGGATTGATCTCGGTCAAGCCCGGTAATGTAAGACCGGCAGGCACTTACAGCCCGAGGACATCTAATTTGCGCAGCTATGGCAACAGAAACAGCAATCCCGAGCTGAACAATAGCAGGAATGCCCCTGTGAGAGTGTTCAGGAACGGTAATAATAATTATGTAAATCCGCGGAATTCTTCACCGGGTAATACAAGTCCCCGCCGTTCTATAGACAGGAGCAATGAAAGCCGGCCTTCGAGAACCTTTGACCGGGGCAATAGCGCACCTTCTTCACCAAGGATCGCCCCCAGCTCAAATTCAGGCAGCAGAAGCAGTGGTGGCGGAAGCACGCCTTCCCGTGCTCCCGGAAGAGGTGGAAGATAAATGATGAGCGGGGATACGACGGTATCCATACATTCAATATATTGTCAACCAAAAAGAGCGGCGTTCCGCTCTTTTTGGTATAAGAAAGTGGAGCAACTTTTGAGCATAAACCATTCAGATATGAGGAACGTTTTATTAACAGCAGGATTTATTTTTTCGGCTCATTTTTTATTCGCACAGGAACCTTTGGATGCAGTGAGATACTCCTGGCTCAGCCCCCAGGGAACGGCACGTGCGCAGTCTATAGGCGGGGCGGTGAGCGCATTGGGGGGAGACATTACAGCGCTGTACACCAATCCTGCAGGGATCGGAATATACAAAACCAGTGAACTGGTATTAACACCCGGTATCACTTTCAACAGCAGCAAAGCCACTTACAGGGGAAGCACTGCATCGGACGATAAAAGCAGTTTTAATTATGGCCCTACAGGAGTGGTATGGGGGATCCCTTCTTACAAAGCCAACAGCAAGTGGAAAGGAATGAGTGTAGGGCTGGCATTCAACAGAATGGCAAATTTTAACAGCAATGTTTATATCAGCGGTGAAAATAACCAGAGCTCTTATTCAGAAAAGTACCTTGACCAGCTCATTAATGGTAATGCAACTAACCCTGATGCTGCTGCTTTGGATTATCCTTATGGTGCCAGTTTGGGTTTAAATACTTACCTGCTTGACCCTACTTATGATAGTAACGATAATCTTACGGGCTATGCCAGTAATGCCAGTGTTGCTACGGGCTTAAAACAACAGCAGATCATTAATGCCAAGGGAGGAATTTCAACATTTAGCATTGGGATAGGAGGCAACTATAATGATGTGTTTTACCTGGGAGGTTCCATCAATGTCAACACGTTAAAATATACACGTAACAGCAGTTTCAGAGAAACAGATGCTACCAGTAATGCCGATAATGATTTCAATTATTTTGTTGCGGACGATTATCTGAGAACGGATGGAACAGGCATAAGTATTAACCTCGGTATAATAGTAAAGCCTGTTGATGCACTGCGGATAGGACTGAATTTCCAGAGCCCTTCATGGTATTCTTTTAAAGATACATACTATTCTTCCCTTACCACCGATACGGAGGGATATGCCGGCGTTCAGTCGCAGAGCTCGCTGGATCTGAATGATGGCTACGCAGGTGAGTATACTTACCGGTATAAAACCCCATTGCGTATAGGTGCGGGACTGGCCTATATTTTCGGAACCCAGGCAGATGTAGGCTCGCAGAAGGGCTTTGTTACCGCAGATGTGGAATATGTAAGCTATAAGAATAATGCCTTTAATACACAGGATAACACCAACCAGGCAGATAAGGATTATTTTACTGATCTGAACAGCACGATGAAGAATGTGTTTAAGTCTGCCGTAAACATTCGTTTAGGCGGTGAGCTGAAATTTGAAACGGTAATGGTCAGGGCCGGGTTCGGATATTATGGCAATCCATACACCAATAATTATTTCAATAGCCAGCCGGGAGATATCACCAATGCCAGCCGTATGAACGTCAGCGGCGGGCTGGGCTGGCGCAATAAGGGCATGTTCGTTGACCTTGCCTATATTCACCAGATCATTAAAGACGCCTATTATCCCTATCGGCTGGATGAAGGAGTATTTAATGCCGCGAAGCTTAGCAATACCGTGGGTAATATATTACTGACGGTTGGGTTTAAGTTTTAGGAGCAGGTTGGAGCTGACTAAAAAGGTTGTTGAACGTCTTGGCGAGGGAAGGAACGACCGAAATAATCTCATTAAATGGTGCTAATTAATGGGTTATAGATTGCTTTACTTCATTCGCAGTGACGACCTTTTTAGTCAGTCCCACGAGGCTATTTCTTTATAAATTTTCCAAGTGCCCGGCCTGCTGTAGCATAGGATTCACCAATTCTTAACCCGGTATCGAAATCCATCCCGAAGGCGGCCCTGCCGGGAGCTTTGGTCACGGCAAGTTTTGCCAGTACACGGTTCTTGTTGGCAGTTTCTACAATCAGCGCTTCTCCGTTTATGTATGCACTTTTATTGGCGAAATAAATGCCTACATTGAAGCCCGGTTCAGTAAAAACAGTATGGAAAATGATAGTGTACCTGGAATCTTTTTCTACATTCAGCCTGCTGTAATCTTTAAATAAAGTAATGAATCTTGGTTCGAATCTGTTTCCTCTGTCATAAACCCAGTTATCGGCCCATTTATCTCCTCTTCCTGCTTCCCCCTTATTGTATTCCTCTCTTTTGGTAGCTACATACTCTTCTTCTTTATCAAATTTTCCCACACCCATATTTTCATAGCTGAACTCGATATTAACGGATTTTTCTTTTTTAAGGTCAGCAGGAATTTTACCTTCAATGAGTTTAATTTTTTGTGCAAAACTGCCTGCCGGGATGCTGAGTGCAATAATAACTGCCAGTGCTTTTAAATATTTCATTGTGGATGGTTGTTTAAGTAAATGGAGAAAATGAATTGAATATATGAATATCTGTAAAAGTTTGGGTTTCACTCAAACGCTACGGGGAATATTTTATTATTGATCAGCTCCCGAATGATTTGCCGATCAGGATAAAGCTATGCTGTGAACCTTTGTAATTGTTATATATCATTATATTTTTTGCTGTAGCTCCGGTGTAGCCTGATTGAAACAGGTGTGCAGGAAGGCTACTGCCACAGGCCAGCCAGGTGGCAATGGCTGAGGAAGTGGGAAACTCACCCGATAAATGCTTATAACGGGCAACAGCTGTGGTGCTGCTGAAAATACCTGTTATTTCAGTATAGTATTTTAGAAGCCTGTTATCCCCGTTTTCTCCTGATATAAGAAGATCTATATCCCCGGTATGGAGTGCGTTTTTGTGCAGCATCTCCCTTAAGATATCCTTCAGTACTGCATGGTCGGTAGTATGTATGGTTTGAATATCCAGTATTTGAGCCTGGGCATTTTTACTGTTACTGTTAACTAAAAACATGGCAGCGCCTTCGCCGGCAATGCTGCCCGGGCTGCCGGTATCGTATAGACTGATACCCGGCTTTAATTCCCTTTTATACCATCCGTCGAGGTAATCAATATTGTAGTTGTAAGCAGATATTTCGTCTACAGCACCAACGAGGTAGCTGGCCCCCGGGTTGGTTTTCAGCATCATGGCAGTATCCAGCAGGGCGTTCTCAAATGAAAGTCCTCTATGCACATGGGTAATATTGTAGCCTTTATTTGCCGCCATCAGCCCCATCTGTGCGGCTATGGCATTGGGAGTGCTCTGAACAAAATTGCCCGGCGTAAGCATCCCTTCTTCATAGTCAATGATCTGATTAAGAAATTTGATGCAATCTTCCATGCCGCCATTTGCCGTTCCTATAATGATACCGTCAATGGTCCGATGGCTTTTGATGATGGGTAACGCCGCTCCCACACCCATTCGAACTGCTTTGCCCATGCGGCGGAGTATGCCCGGCGGGATACCTTTATACACAGGTTCTTTTGCCAGCAGCTTGTTATCAACAGGGTTGTGAACTATACAAAGATTGATATTTTCAAAAGTCTCTTGTGCGGATATGCAGGTATGCTGATGAATATACATGGCTGCAAATTTCAGCAACCGGCTCACAAAAACCAATTAAATTACCGGTTTTACGCAAAGCCCGCAGCGGAGCAAATACGCAGCGGAAGATGATTGTTATTTCCACATTCTCACACTTCCACATTTCCACATTTTTCAGCGGTCTGACGCTCCTTCCGTCGCGTACCGACCGCTGAAAAGATCAGCGAGCTGCAGTTGCCGCCGAAGCCGAATGAGTTAGACATCACATGCTGCAGGGAAGCCGGCCGGTATTCCTGTACGGGAGTGAGCAGCGTAGTTTCAATAGGGGCTTTAAATTGGAGGGACGGATATATTTCCTGGTAGTAGAGATTCAGGATACTGAACACCGCTTCAATAGCGCCCGCAGCCCCAAGTGTATGACCGGTATTTGCTTTGGAAGATACGAAGGGCGGGGGAGTGCCGAACAAACGGATCATGGCTGTACTTTCGGCAAGGTCGTTGTTTTCAGTTGCTGTGCCATGCGCATTGATGAAGCTGATTTCAACAGGGGAAAGTCCTGCCGTTTTCAATGCCCGATGCATGGACAACTGCGGCCCGTCGCCATTATCCGAAAGAGAGGAAGGGTGAAAAGCATCATTGCTGTTACCGTAGCCAGACAATGCCGCATAAACTGTTTTATCTTTCACATCTTCTTCCCTTTCCAGCACCAGAAAGGCAGCACCTTCGCCCAGGTTCAGACCTTTCCTGTCCTTATCAAAAGGCATACAGATTTCGGGAGAAAGGATATGGAGGGCATTAAACCCGTTGATCGTGAATTTTGCCAGGCTATCTGTGCCACCCACTAAGGCTCTTTTGGCAAGCCCCTGTTGCAGGAGCCTTGCCCCGTACATGATGGCATTGGCTGAGGAGGAGCAGGCGGTGTTAATGGTGTTGATAATGCCCTTCATACCATATCGCTGCTGGAGATAGATATTTACCGAAGCGCAGTCATAGGAAGATAAATAAGGGGAGCCGTCTTCTTTTTTATTGGCGTCGTGGTATAGTTCATCGGTAAGGCACATGCCGCCCACCGTGCTGGCACCGATTAGCGCCGTATCCGGAGAAGCAATGTCGGGCTCCTGCAGCCTCGCATCCCGGCAGGCTTCCTGAAAAGCATGCAGGGCCAAAAGGGAGGTGCGGGTAACACCCGGTTCTGCTGCCTGTAGTTTTTCTTTAAATGAGCTTGTTGTTTGTTTGATTTCCCCGCAGGGCCGCAGACCACTGTAGCGGGTATCACAAAGCTCAAGGGGGGAGATGCCGCTTATGCCCTGTATGAGCGCTTCCCGGTTTTGATCTACACTATCCCCTATAGCACTTATGATCCCTAATCCTGTAACGAGAACCCTACCCAACCGTGAAAATTTATTTGGTTTTATGCGCTATGATATAGTCTGCCATGGTGTTGATGTCAACCAGCACTTTCCTTCCTTCTTTGGGATCCTGTATGGTGATGCCGTATTCGCGCGAAAGCAGAACGATCAGCTCAATGGAATCTATGGAATCCAGGCCAAGCCCCTCGCCAAATAAGGGCTCGTCGTCTTTAATGTCCCCTGGTTGTACGGCGGTAAGATTTAAAAACTGGACGATTTGTTGTTTTAGCTGTTGCTTCAGTTGTTCTTTTTCCATCAGTGAAATTTTCAGATCAGACGTTTGTGCCTTAACCCGTAAAACGCAATTATTTGCAATAATACTGTAATAACCAATAAAGGTATAATATTCATGATAATATCCTGAAGTTTACCTCCTTCCAAAAACAGGCCGTAATAGGCCTCCAGGCACCAGTGCAGGGGTGATAGCTGCATGATAAGCTGGAACGACGGGGGCATTACGAAGGAGGGTACTAACAGTCCGCCAATGGCTGCAAGTAATACAACAGATACGGCCCCAAAGCCGTTTGCCTGCTCCTGCGTGTTGGAAAAAACACCGATGCAAATGGCGAAGCTCGCGGCACACCAGCCGCAAATGAACGTTACCAGCAATAAAGCGGCGATGTCGGATGGCAGGTTCAGCGCAGGCAGGCCCATTTTTGGGAACAGCCATATGCCGATAGAAAAAATAACGATTGCCTGCAGCATCGTTACCGCTACATAAGTGATCTGTTTTGAAATAATAGCTAATCCGAAATGAGTGGGTAAGGTACGCAGCCGGATGATGCTGCCATTTAATTTTTCCCTTACAATAGAACTGCCCAGTGAGATCACAATAAAGAACATCGCAAAGATGGTCCATGCCGGTATGTTATGCTGTGTGGCATTAGGAATTTGCCGGGTGTTGTTTTTGAGGACCGGCACTTCCGCTACAGGGGTTTGATTGGTAACGATCTGGTCTTCTAAAGCAAGAGGGATATCTTCTTCGTTTACGGCCTGGTATACCTCTTTTACGATGTATTTGGTTTGAATGAACTGCAGGCTGCTGCGCAGCATGCCGTCAATACTTTTACGGAACGATTGCTGCAATACGGGATGATAATACAGCTCAACGGAAGTGGCCTCATGGGGAGACTGCTGCACGGAATCTTGTGATAATGTAATATTTTTTAATGCCTCTGATGTAATATTTTTCGCTTTTTTTAAAACGTCTTCCGAATAACTCGCAGGAATAATAATGGCTACTAACGCGTCTTTGGTGTTAATACGATCCTTAAGGGTTGCTTCGTTTTGGATGTCGGGTGCCTTCTTTATGTCAAACATGCCTACTTCGGTCAACGCCGCTTCCAGCGCTTTTGCCGGCTCGCAGGTATCCCGGTTTAACAGGAGAACGGGTATTTTGTTTTCATTCACCAGCTCAAAAGTGCTGTTTTGTACCGAAGCTATTACTATAGCCAATATAACGGGCATCACAAACATGAGCGTAAGCCCTACTTTATCGCGGGTTAATATCCTGTAGTCTTTTATTATGGTTGACCAGAGCTTGAACAAGGAGATTTGAAATTTGAGATTAGAGATTTGAAATTTGAGATTTCAGGCCTCACTTTTCTTCCCGCCGGGGTCTTCACGGCGCGGCAATTAGGCGGAGCGTGAGACCCCGGCGGATAGCGTCAGGGTCTCGTCGCTATTCCACAACAGCATTTGATGAAGAATTTTATGTTTTGTAATTGATAATTGCTTCAGCATATTTCTCTTTTTATTTTGTAATAACTATAAGAACCTGTTTAAAAATAACTCCCGGAATTTTGTATAGCGTCAGGGTCTCATTGCTATCCCACAAGGCTATTAATGAAGACCCCGACGCGAATCAGAACAGCCACGAATTCACCAATGACCACGAAGGTATTAGCGTAAATTAGTGTATTCGTGGCTATCTCCTTCTAAAATGTCAGGACAAAAATCAAATCCCCTAATCCCTGTATTCCCGTCCCGTAAGGGCCAGGAACAATCCTTCCAGCCCATCCTGTTCGTGCTCTTTCAATAATCCGCTTAAAGTATTATTGGCAATGATCCTTCCTTCATCTATCAGCGCGATCTTATTGCAAAGATCTTCCGCTTCCTTCAACTGGTGCGAGGTATATACCAGTGTGGTGCCTTTTTCATTCAATGTTTTCAGGTAGTGAATGATAGCATGCCGTGTTTGTACGTCCACACCCACTGTAGGTTCGTCGAGAAACAATATCCCGGGCTCGTGCATCACTGCGAGGGCCAGGTTTACCCTGCGTTTCATGCCGCCTGAAAATTTGTTAACCGGCTTATTGCACACATCCTGCAGCGACATAATGTTTAAGAGATCCTGTATTCTTTGCTGTATTTGTTTTTTGCCCAGTCCGGCCCACGAGCCGAAAAATTCCATATTCTCAACGGGGCTCAGCTCATGATAAAAAGAAAAATCCTGCGGTACAAAACCGAATAAGGTATTAATGAACTTTTTATCTTTTCGTACTTCATGTCCCAGCAATTGGACAGAACCGTGGGTATAGGGGAGCAGCCCTGTCATCAGGTTCATTAAGGTGGTTTTGCCGGCGCCGTTAGGGCCGAAGATCCCGAACCTGTCGCCACGGTTTACCTGCAGACTGAGTCCGCTTATGACTTTTTGGGTATTATCCTTGTAGCCGAAGCTCAGGTTTTCTATATGAATGGCGGGAGACATGGTTAGGTGTGAGGTGTGAGGTGTAGGGCGTAAGGTATAAGGTAGAGGATATAAGGTACGGGGTGAAACTTACCGTGGCTCCTGCAGCCTGTAACCTGCAACTTGTAACCTGCAACCTGTAACCTGCAACCTGTATTATTCCTTATCTCCATTAACGTAATTTTTTAACTATTGCCCCCAGATCCCGGAACGCCTCTTTTTCGAGTGCGGCTATTGCTAAAAGCTGATCGCCCATTACATTATAGTCCTGCTGTTCTGTAAGCCGGCCTTTATAAATGCCGGAGGCCTGTACAGCCGCATCTCTCCATAGGTCACCGGCCCTGGTAAATTTTTGGGATACATCCATCAGCTCATCAACGGGATGATATGCATAAGCCTGCTGTAAAAAAGCGGCATAAATAAAGCGGAACCCGCCGCCACCGGTACCGATCTCTTCCTGCATCCGCACCAATTGCGCCAGGTAGCTGCGTGATCTTTCAATGCCCAGTGTGTCGCGCCATTTTTTTATCTTTTTTGCCGTATACCGTATGCCGCTGATGCCGGCAATATTACCGGGAACATATAGCATATGGCGAACATTTCTTTTTATACCGGTAACGATCGCACGTTTTATTTGCTCATCGCTTACTTCCCGTGCTTCTTTAGGGTAATACAATTGTCCGTGCGGTGCGAGCGGTCCCCTGGCAAACCTCACCCGTTCCAGCTCATAGCTGGTCATGGTGGCGAAGGTTTCCATAATGGGATCGCTTATCAGATACTTATCTTCCTCTTTCCCTACTACAATTAAATTATGCGCGTTAAAATGAAAGCGGTATTCTTTGGGGAAGTAAGGCAAATAAAACACGCCTACCTGGCAGGCGGCGGGATGCCCGGACAGCAGCCTGTTATCCAGCGCCTGCCGGGCTTTTTCTTTAGATGAAAATTTTTGACGCTGGATAGAGAGGTTCAGCGACCGGCAGGTACGTTTAAAGATCAGGCCCGGCATGGTGCGAAAGGAAATGGCGGGTCCGTCATTTACTTTCATGAAGGGGATATAAATAAAGAATAAGCCCGAGCCGATACCAAACGCCAGCGGTTCTGTGATCTGATGTACGCCGTAATACTGCAACAGGCTGGTGGTTACCCCATTTTCGCAATGTGCAGCCTGCAGGTGCTTATACTCCCGTTTCATTCAAGTGCCTGTTTTTTAAATCCTCAACGGTTACATCAAATGCGGTTGCGTATCGCTGTAATTTTTGATCAGATAATTTTTCAAAAATGCGGGGCTTTAAATGACGCTTTACCTGCCATTTCCAAAATCCGGTATAGGCCGACAGGATCTCTATATTCATCAGTTTTAATGCCATAAAATATAATAACGGGCTCGCTTCATTATTTAACACTTTTTGCCTGGCACCGGCTACTTTTTTCTCAATGTCATTCCAGGCAACATCCAATGCTTTTATTTTTATCTCCCAGCCGGTGCTCAGTTCCGTTACATATTTCCCATCTTTATCAACCGCATACGAAACTTCCTTCGTGAAATTTCGCAAAGCACCGGGATCCTGTGGAATATCTTCTTTTTTCATTGCACAATTGTTTGAAGGTTTCAGGTTCCAAGTCTCAGGTATCAGGGGTTCTCCGGAGCAGTTCTTTTCCTTCATCCGCCACCCTGTAACATGCGACCTGCACCTTGCAACTTGTACACCCGCGTTCTGACGCTCCTCCGTCGTGTACCGACCGCTCCATTTCCACATTCTCACATTCCCACATTTTCACATTCCTCAACATACCGTCAGTAAGCCGTACATATATGAAAAACGTGAGCTTTCGGGAACCAGTAAAAGAATTTTATTTCCTTTTTGAAGTCTGCCGCTATGGAACAACTCGTCAATCATCATATATACAGAGGCGGCGCCCACATTGCCCACGGTGCTTAAGTTCACGAACCATTTTTCGTACGGGACACCAATGCCGTTATATTCCAGCCGTTCGTATATTTTGCTCTTAAAGAAATTGCTGGACATATGCGGGAGAAAATAATCAATATCACCCGGGGTGAGTCCCTTGGTTTCAAATAGTTCTTTGAGCTTGATCCCACCCAGCGGCACAATATATTCGCTCAGCAGCTTTACGTCCTGCTTGATGCTCATGACTGAGTGTTCATTTATTTCATCCGGTGTATATTCCAGGAAGCCTTTCAGCGTTCCGTCTTCCCTCTTTTCACTACCCATGTACATGCAGGCTTCCATTTCCTGCGCATAGGAAACGCCCTCCAGCCATTCAATGCGAAGGGATAAGCCGGTGTCATTTTTTTTGCTGGACAGCAGGAATGCAGATGCGCCGTCCGATAGCATCCATCTTAAAAACTCCTTCTCAAACCCGATATAAGGGTTTTCTTCCAGTTCGATCAGCTTCTGCACTTCATCTTCAAACTGGTTAGAACGCAATGATGCCGACATTCTTTCCGACCCGGTAGCTACCGCAGTGGTAACCTCCCCTGTCTTAATGGCCATATAAGCATACTTGAGCGCATGCATGCCCGCACAGCAAACGCCCGAAGGTGAAACCACTTCTATAGCGCCGCTTTCCGGCAGCCATCCATGCACCATTACCCCATGCGAGGGCATGATCTGGTCGGGAGATGAAGTGCCGCATGACAGGAGTTGAACGGATTTTATGGCTTCCGGGTGATCTTTGAACAGCTCTTTTACCGACAAAGCTGTCATTTGCGCGTTGGTATGTGTAATTTTTCCTCCTTTTTCCAAAGCGTAATACCGGTTAACAATGCCATTGTTGCGCAGTACGATCCGTTTCGATTTGGATGGCTTGTTATTAATATAGCCCAGGTATTCCTCCATCTCGTCATTGGAAACAGGGTTGTTGGGAAAAAAGCTGGCTGTTCTTGTAATATAAACTTCGTTCAATACCATGTGCTTCATGTATAGAAATTCAAAAATAGAATATTATCAGTTACAATTAAGCAGGCAGTTCGCTGCCTGTGCCTCACTTCAATGACACACCTGCATAATATTCTTTCTGCTGCTTGATGCGCCTTCCCAAAAAGGGTTTAAAAAACAGCGCGTCCACGAGTAAAATAACAGGGGCCGCTACACAAAGGGCAATTAAAAGATAATATTTGAATGCAACAAGTAAGGCACGTCTTTTTTTGCTGCCGTTGATGATTTTCGACCATATTAAAAATATACGCCCTGCTTTTCGTTCAATGAACATCAGGTGGTATTTTATGTTTACCGCTCCCTGGCGAAGCAGGTTTTCCTGCAGGCTCTTCCAGTCATTTTTCTGCAGGTGATCTCTTACCGTTTGGCCGAACAAAGCGCTGCCGGCAATATCCTCATCCGATACGCCGGGCCTGGGGAAGATACCCCATTTCCGGTCTTTTTTACCTGTAAGCATCCAGTAAAAAATGGTTACCAGGCTGGCATAATTGTTATGACGGTCTACCAGCGCTATGTTCCCTTCCAGTTCCGCATTGGCTTCTTTCAGTCTTTTTTTTATTTTCTCCTGTGCGTTGATCCACATGTTCCTGCACCCGCTGATGGTAATCACAGGCGTGTGGCTCAATATGCTCTTAAAAGAGGGATGCTGCAACAGCGAGCTGATAGGAATGCTCGGAGACAAAAACCAGGGCTGGTATCCTATAATGATCAGATCGTAATGTGTTTCTTTGAAAACGAGGGGTTGCAGCGCTACCGGCGTACCGCTCACACTTTCGGGCATCGCATCAAAAAAGGTAGGCGAGGTCCACGGAAATGGAAAGGGCTGTGCGGGGTAGATCCGCAGCTTCTCCACGGTAATATCCGGTGAAGCCTCCAGGGAGCCGGTAAAATGGTTGATGATGCTTTCCATTTGACCGGATTGTGTAAAATAAACGGCTAAAACTTTTTTGCTCATAGCTGCGGGAAGTTAGAGATCCTCGGGTGATAAAATCCTGGATGACTTGCTGTAATTCAAAATGGCTTTCTGAACGCTTCCCGGAACAGATTGGAAATGCGTAACAATATATTGATGGTCCTCTTCGAGGTGCTGGTCGTAGCCGAGCATTTTCGGCGCATTTTCCTGTATCATCAGCCGGAGAAACCGGAATTCGGCATTGCCGGTATATTTAGCGATCATATTTTCTAATTTTTCCTTCCCTGCCTTAAATGTTTTCAGTTTGTGGGGAGGACCTTTGATCAGTCCTGCTTTTTTCATCATCAATGCGCCTTCAAATGCATCTTTCTGACCGGATGAGCTTTGACTTAATATATCTAATTGCTTTTGAATAACATCGATATTATCGCTGACAAGGGCGGCATAGTAGACCTTTCGGTTAATGTCAACCGGACCGGGCTGGGCTGTGAGCAACCCGGAAGGCAGCAATAGTATCATTACTGTAATGTATGCATACGCTGATTTTTTTAAACTGAACATAACGCGCCAAATATATATTAATAAGAAGAATTAAATGCAATTTTGCTACAGCTTTGACAAGTGAGAAAAAATAATTATGTTAACAACTGTTTAAAAACAGCATGATATAAAGGGGGCAGGCTGCGACATCTGCTTTCGGTCTTATCTTTGCCGCATCAAATTAAAAATTGTTATGATGAAAAAGTTATTATGCATGACGCTGATCGCAACAGGTATCAGCTTTGCTGCCACCGCACAGGGAGATTATAAAAGTTCGATAGGAATACGCCTGGCGCCGGAATCTTACTATGACCTTTTTGCATTCTCCTATAAAACCTTTGTCAGCAATGCGGGTGCTTTTGAGCTGAATGCGGGCGGAGGAACAAAGGGTTACTATTATGTCAATAACAGGTACCGTCCGTTCAGCCTTTCCATATCGGCCAGCTATCAGCATCATTTTGACATACCGGTAACCGGTCTGAAGTGGTTTGTAGGCGGAGGCTTAACCGGCTATAATGCTTTCTCGGGAGAACACCGCTACAAAGGCTTCGGCTTTGGATTTTATCCTACCGGGGGTATAGATTATAAATTTCCGTCCATTCCGTTGAATCTGACGGCAGATTATCGTCCCACTATATTTTTTACCCGTCCCGATTATTATGATTCTTTCCATGCCTCTAATTTTGGCATAGCGGCGCGCTATGTTATTGGTGGCAGGTAGAATGATACCGCGTGGTTAGGGAAATTGCTACCGCATTTCGGGTCATATCTTTATTCACTATATTTTGTTTTACTTTAATAAAGCACCTTTTCCGGTGCTTTATTTTATTAGGGGGCACCAGGGGGATAAGTTGGGTATTTTTTCACAAAGAGTAACAGGGGAAATAGGCGCTGCCATCATCACAACAACATAGGATCTTTCTTTAAAACATAGGGGGAAGGATGAAAGAGTGCGGGTTTAAAAGGTTCAGCTACCGGATCGTATACCATTGCCACATAAGGCAGGTGCGTTTGTTCCCTGTTCATGAGATCGCTGTAATTGACCCAGCTTTGGCAGCCCGTTAAAAACAGCTCATCCCTCATGATTTCGGCAAAGGGAACGACCTTATATCCTAATGCTTCGTTCACATGCATTACGGCAGGACTCGTTGACAAACTGAATAGCCTGGCTTCCGGGAAGGCAAGCCTGCAGTGATCGAATAAGGCAAGTTTAATTTCTTTTGATATTCCCGGCTACCGCGGCACGGGAATATCAAAAG
>CAZREP010000059.1:23570-25966 GCA_964599035.1 uncultured Terrimonas sp.
CTTTTGATATTCCCGTGCCGCGGTAGCCGGGAGCAACGATCAATCCCGAATTGGCCACATATTTTTGATGCTGCCATACTTCGAGGTAGCAAAACCCGGCCCAAGTTCCATTACTTGTATTTACAGCAATGGCAGCAAGTCCCTCCTCCATCTTTTGCACTATGTATTCCGGGGTGCGGTGGGTGATGCCCGTACCACGCCTGGCGGATGAATAAGCCATTTCCCTGGCAATTTCTGCAGCGTATGAATGATCCCCGGATGTTGCCATCCGCACGATACATGTATGTTGATGTTCCAAAGCTTTGGAGAATAAAAGGTAAAAAGTGTTTCAAACAATGAGAGGAGCGTAAAGGGTATAGAAATCCTTTACCTGGTATACGCAACAGGCGTACCGTATTAAAGTTGCGGTCGTCGGGGGAAATGCCGGATGGGGGTAACCCTTAAAAGCGATCCTTCATTTATAAGGATCACATGCGTTACAATATTATACAGCCGGGTTAATAAATATTCCAATTTCAGTTCCGTGTTAATTATGACCAGATCTTTTGTTCCGAATAAGACAACAAAGTTAAAGCGATTTACAGAATATGGGAGTTATTTTTCATCTTTCTTTTTATTCCCTGTTAAGAATACGCTTCCAATCAGTACCATTCCAATAAAAATGGCAAAGTAGGTATTAGAGCTGTTATGCTTATAAAAATAGGAATATACACCTGCCAGGATGCTCAGAAAACCTATAATGATCAGTATTATTCTGGTTGGTTTATTCATTTTATAACAGCTTTTTCAGTGTTTTTGTGATAAAACCTGTCAATTGCTGCCTGCTTTTTTATGGATGATATCAAACAGCAGCTCCGGCTCGTTGGTGGTAATGTAATCGAACTTGTTATTGATGAACCATTGCATGTCTTCCGCATTGTTTACCGTCCAGGCATTGAGGGTTACGCCGATCTTTTGGGCTTCCGTGATCCAGCCGGGATTCTTTTTAAAAGCAGCATAATGATAATCTGCTCCCCCTATCTTATCTTTCGCCAGCTGCTCCGGTGTTTTCTCCCCGTTAAGATAGGCGGTTTTGGCGCCCGGCTGCAGTTCCAGCACTTTCTTAAGGATATCATAATCGAAGCTGATATACATAACCCACGGTTCTGCCCTTAGCTGCTTTACGAGGGCAACCACTTTTTCCGCGAGGTACTGCCCCCGCTCTTTACTGATGATGGAGGGCTTGATCTCCAGCACCAGCATGGTGTGGGTTTGCTGCATGCCTTCCTGCAGGTAACGGTATGCGGTAGGCAGCGTTTCACCATTGGATAGTTTTGTTGCGGATAATTCGGCATAGGTACTTTTTTCAATGGTAAGACCGGCATAGTGCGGGTCGTGGTTTACCACCAGGCTGTCGTCTGCCGTAAGATGGACGTCAAATTCTGATCCTGTGCAACCTATCCTTACCGCTTCCTTTAACGATGCGATAGAATTCTCGGGCAGCCCCTGCTTTTTCCAGGCGCCGCGATGAGCCACAACAATATTAGGTGCGAACGACAGTGAAGAAGCCACTTTTTTGGTATGCATACACCCGTTTGAGACGAATAAAAAAAATACTGCAGGGAGTAAAAAGGTCTTTTTCATTGTGTGATTGCTTTATTCTATAATGTCCAGTCCGTAAATACGGTCAAAGTGCTTATTATTCAAAGTTGCAAAGGGCATATTGTTGACGATAGCTGTGGCAGCAATCTTACGAAAAAGGTCAATGAGAATTGAAGTGTCAACCAAAACTATTTTGTCCGCCATTGATTGATAGCTTTTCTGGTTTTGGCAACTTCGTCAAGTTGTTTTTTAGAAAAAGTAGGCGCGTTCAGGAGAAAATTTTCAAGTTCACTGACGGGCCTGTCAGGAGCATGTTGTTTATCAACCTCCTGTTTAAGTTTAGCCCATTGGTTACCTGGCAGCTTTTTAGCCAACTGTACCAACTGATCAAATCCTATGTTGACCTGTAATTCCATGCTGGGGTGAAGTTAGGAAAATTTATTAAAAGGAACCAGACTGAAGGGCGATCAGGGCCAATCCCTAAAAAATAAATTCTATGATCATAAATCAAAGAATAAAAATCTCAATCCCGGGTGTCAGCGATCAGTGTCTTATCGCATTTCCATATTTCCACATTCTCACATTATACTGTTTCACGCAAAGCCCGCAGCGGAGCAAAGGCGCAACGTAAAACAATTGTTGATTCCCTATTGTCGCACTTCCACATTTCACACATTCGTCCGCGGTCTGAGGCTCCTTTGTCGCGTACCGACCGCTACATTTCCACATTCTCACATTTCCACATTTCCACATTTTCAAATAACTTGCACCCATGCAACAATACCTGCAGTTACTTCAGCATATTATGGATACCG
>CAZREP010000060.1:0-5449 GCA_964599035.1 uncultured Terrimonas sp.
TGTTTTAAGCATATTAATATCCCTGTAAGTAAGGGAAAATAAAGCCACTTCTGCTCCTGATACAAAAAAAGACACGATCAGCAGTGACAGCAGCAGGATAATTAAAATAGTAATGCTTTCGGGGTTAACAGCCAGCAGTATGGGTTTAATTTTTAGCAGACTGTTGTATATAACAGATGGATGATCCAAGCCAGGTATTTTTTATGAGTAATGTGGTGTAATCATAAAGGCAGGTCAATGGCCTGCCTGCTCAATAACGTATAAAGGTAGCGCATTCGTGTAAATTGTTAAAAAGCCATGTTCTCGGAGGAGTCGCTGATAGGAGGAATATCGCTGTTAAAACCCTCCGGATGATCCCCGGGCTGATTGATGCCATGCGGGCCATCCATTCTTTTATCCAGCATGATCAGGTTATCACCCACCACCTCTGTAGCAAATTTACGGTTCCCCTCCTTGTCTTCCCAGCTCCGGGTACGCAGCCGGCCTTCAATGTATACCAGGCTGCCTTTGTGGAGATATTTTTGAGCCAGTTCAGCCAATCCCCGCCACAGCACTACGGTATGCCATTCTGTTTGGCTTATCAGCTTACCCGTGCGGTCTTTAAAAGTTTCGGTTGTTGCCAGTGGAAATTTTGCCACAGCAATATTCCCTTCCAGGAACTGAATATCAGGATCCTTACCCAGGTTGCCGATTAACATTACTCTGTTTACTCCTCGCATAAAACTTGTTTTTGATTCGTTCAAATGAACTTCATTCGTCAATGCTGACTTAAATTTACATTTTTTTCCTGCAAATAGGTAACCATAAATTTTGGAAAAGCGTAGTGATCAAGTTCCTGATAAGGTACGCTTATAAAATCTGTTCCTAAAACCGGTGCCCTGCTTACCCGTATTTCAATGAATTGTCCGTGTACGGTTTGATGGGTAAGCTGCTGGGTATATGATTTTGATATCTGAGTAACCGTTGTTCCTTCTTGGCTCAACAGCTTTTGTACAGGGGGCTGAAGCAAGAGGTTCTTTTTCGTAAGGGGGCGATCCTTTTCCACCAGTAAAAATTCATGCAGGTTTTGCCAGATGTCACGGGCTGTTCTTTTACGGATGTATACCCTGCTTTTGTATATAATAATATAGTAATACAGCCACCTGCTTTTTTTAACGATCTTTTTTTCTTTTACAGGCAGCTTATCAACCATTCCGAGCGCATAGGCCCTGCAATGCTTTTGCATGACGCATTCACTGCATAGGGGCGCTTTGGGTTTACAAACTGCTGCACCAAAATCCATGATGGCCTGGTTGTATAATCCCGGCTGTTTTTTATTGAGTAGATCAAAAGCCAGTTGGTTCAGCAGCGTTTTCCCCTTTGTGGAATCAATGGGAGTGCTTATTCCTGCTACCCGGGCTATTACCCGTTGTACGTTGCCGTCAACTACAGCATACGGTAAATTGAATGCAAAAGAAGCAATGGCTGAGGCGGTATAAGGTCCTATCCCCGGCAACTCCAGTATTTTTTCATAAGAAGCAGGAAATTTCCCGTTGTATGCTTTATGAATGATCCTGGCGGCAGCGATAAGATTTTTGCAGCGGGAGTAATACCCCAGGCCTTCCCATAATTTAAAGACTTTTGTTTCGGAAGCATTGGCCAATTGCTTAACTGTTGGAAACGTTTTTATGAACCTGAGATAATAATTCCAGCCCTGTTCCACGCGGGTTTGCTGGAGAATAATTTCACTCAGCCATATTTTATAGGGATCTTTTTCCCCTTTCCAGGGCATTGCCCGCCGGTTAGATTTTTCATTCCATAGCAATAATTTTTGGGTGAAAAATGATCTCATAAAAGAGTAATTAACTGTTATTCAATATACTGCCCGGCTTTTTGTTTATATAATATACAATTTTCTGATATTCTCTGCGTTCAGTAAGAATCAAATATAAAGAGTGGGCTGTTAATGGCGGTTTGAGGGGTATTTATGAAAAACATCAAAATTTTTTGCCATAATAACTTGCAGAAAATACATTATTTATGTTATTTTATCATTGAATTTCATTTACTTATAAAATACAATACCATGCGAAAAGCTGATCTTATCAACAATATCTCTGAAAAAACCGGCATTCCAAAAGTAGATGTTTTAGTTACATTGGAGACTTTGTTTAAAGAAGTCAAGGAAAATCTTTCCAAAGGAGAAAATATTTATATCCGCGGTTTCGGAAGTTTTATTACTAAAAAAAGAGCTGCTAAAATTGGACGTAATATTAAGAAAAACACTGCAGTACATATTCCTGAACATTATATACCTGCCTTTAAGCCTGCCAAAGAGTTTGTACACGAAGTAAAGAAACTGCAATCGGCCAACCCCGTAGAAGAGAATTTTGATGATGAGACGCAAGATAGCATTTAACTTTGCGTGCAAATTCAAAATGAGTGAAAAAGCAACAATGGGTAGTTGTGGCGTCCGGGCTTGTCCTTTTACTGAGCCTGTATTTTTGGGGCAGGACCAAGCCCAACCCTTCAACGGTTCCTGTAGCGGAGTCCGATAATACTGAACAGTTAGACACACGTTCCATACTTGAAACTGCCAAATCAAGGCTTTCTCCCGAGCGGCAGGCCTGGCTTACTACAAAAGAGAGTGCTGTTGTAAGAGGCGATGTAGCCACTCAGAAAATAAAATTGTATGAGGAACTGGCAGCTTTCTGGAAAGATTCGGCTCATATTTTTGAACCTTTCATGTATTATCTCGGCGAAAAGTCCAAATTGGAAAATTCTGAAAAAAGCCTCACCTTTGCTGCCCATTTATATTTAAAGCAGCTTAAAGGGGTAGACCAGCATGCTTTACAGGTATGGATGGCCAACCAGGCTGCCGGGTTATTCAGGCAGGCGCTGGAGCTGAATCCGGATAATGATTCCAGCAAAATTGGTTTAGGAAGCAGCTATATCTTTGGGGCATCCGGTGCTTCAAGTCCCATGGAAGGCATTCAAACAATACTGGAAGTGGTAAGGAGGGATTCCACCAATATGTACGCCCAGTTTATGCTGGGATATGGGGGAATAGTAACGGGACAGTACGACAAGGCTATTGAGCGGTTGAACCTGGTGGTGCAGGCGGAGCCCGACAATACGGAAGCTGTTTTTTTGCTGGCCGAAGCCTATGAACGGCACGGTGAAAATGCAAAAGCTGCAGAATGGTACGAGACAGGTAAAAGATTTGTACAGAATCCCGAGGCGCTTAAGGAAATTGATGAACGGATCAGAGTGCTAAAGAACTAAATTAAATAATAAAATAATTACCTAACAAAAACTATTTGGTTTATGCCTTGTGGTAAGAAAAGAAAACGTCATAAAATTGCTACTCATAAACGCAAAAAGCGTTTGAGAAAGAATCGTCATAAGAAGAAGAATAAATAACTGCTGCTTTTTTTCAATGCCGGATAGCCTGCACTGAATTGTATGTCGGATGAGAAAATGAAGGCTGCTCGTATCCGTGGTTGCGTATGCGGATAGCATAGTAACGACCTTCCCGGAGGTTTTCTCCTGTTTGTTAGGTGGTTCATTAAAAAGCTTATTTTGCTTGAACAAAGAATTAATTATTAATGCGGCTCCGGTAGGCGTGGAAATAGCCTTGCTGGAAGATAAGAAGCTGGTTGAGCTGCACCATGAAAAAGCAGATGCCAGTTTTGCGGTAGGTGATTTATACCTCGGAAAAGTTAAAAAGCTCATTCCGGGGCTCAATGCCGCTTTTGTGGATGTAGGGTTTGAAAAAGATGCCTTCCTGCATTATACGGATCTGAGTCCTTATGCCCGCTCTTTGCTCAAGTTTACCCACCAGGCTATGAATGCCGGACCACAGGACAAACTTGACTTCTCACAGTTCCAGACGGAGCCCGAAATTGTTAAAACCGGTAAAATAAATGAGGTATTAGGTCAAAAGCCTAATATATTGGTGCAGATATTAAAAGAACCTATTGCCGCCAAAGGCCCCCGCCTGAGCTGTGAAATTTCTTTACCCGGCCGCTTCGTAGTGGTAACGCCCTTTAACGATATCATAGCCGTTTCCCGAAAAATACATTCTTCCGAAGAAAGAAAGCGATTGCATAAAATCGTAGAGGCGATAAAGCCTAAAAATTTTGGTGTGATCGTGCGCACTGCGGCAGAGGGCAAAAACACGGCAGAGCTTCATGAAGATCTGATCATGCTGGTGGAAAGCTGGAAGAACCTTCAGCATAACCTCAGGGGCGCCACCGCTCCCTGCAAGATATTAAGCGAGCAAACCAAAACCACCAGTATGCTGCGGGATTTGCTGAATGAAGATTTTAACCGCATTGTGGTGAATGACAAGAATATCTACAACGATACCCGTAATTATATCCAGAAGATCGCACCGGAGAAAAAGGAGATCGTTTCGCTGTATCACAACGGCACCCCGATCTTTGACCAGTATGGCGTTACCAAGCAGGTCAAGGCTTCTTTTGGTAAAACGGTAAACCTTCCCAGCGGCGCCTACCTGATCATTGAGCATACTGAAGCCCTGCACGTGATAGACGTGAACAGCGGCTATAAGAGTGTGAGCAATAACCAGGAAATGAACGCGCTGGAAACCAATCTGGAGGCGGCAGCAGAAATTGCACGCCAGCTGCGCCTCCGGGATATAGGTGGTATTATTGTAGTAGATTTTATTGATATGAAGCTGCCCGATAACAAGCGGCGGCTGATTGAAGCCATGGAGGAATGCATGCGCTCGGACCGGGCCAAGCATGCAGTGCTCCCTATCTCGAAATTCGGACTTATGCAGATCACCCGGCAGCGTATGAAGCCGGAGATGAATATCAATACCCAGGAAGTATGTCCAACCTGTAACGGCACCGGTAAAATTTCATCCACGCTGGTGCTGGAAGATGAGATCGAAAAGAATTTGAGCTACCTGGTTATGCAAAAGCACAGGGGCTTAACCATCGTTGTCCATCCTATTATACACGCTTATCTTACCAAAGGCTGGATTTCCATCCGCAGAAAATGGAGCTGGAAATACAAGCAGAAGATCAGGCTCAAATCTGATAATAACTACAGCCTTACCGAGTTTCACTTTTTTGACAGCAATGATGAGGAGATAAAGCTCTAGTGTAGCCTAAAAAAGCAAGAGCAAACCTCATTAAAAAACAAACTTCATTTCCTTCGACTTATTTTTTTGAGGCTTGTTTTGCGTAGGGCTTTGAGAAGCCTGCAGCATTTCGTCTTTCATTCTATGGATGGAAGTATTTATGAAGAAGGAAGATATAACACTTAAGTCATTGTGTTTGTGAGAAAATTTCAGTGCATCAATATACTGTTCTTCCTGATCAGCCCGGATAATGATAATGGGTTGCCCGGCTTTAGCCAGGATAAAGTTTGACATTAATCGTCCCAGCCTGCCGTTACCATCAGGGAAAGGATGCAGGTAAATAAAATATTTATGAAA
>CAZREP010000060.1:5549-25842 GCA_964599035.1 uncultured Terrimonas sp.
CCAGCCTGCCGTTACCATCAGGGAAAGGATGCAGGTAAATAAAATATTTATGAAAAAAGAATCTCATTGTATTCAAAAAGCGATTGCCCGGAAAAAGAAGCAGACACCAGCTTGTTATACTGATCAAGCGTTGATTGATATTCCTTTAAAAGCTTTTCTATGGTGTGAAGACTGCTCATTTATATCAAATTACAGGAGAACGCTATCAATAAAATCCACTCCCGGCAGTATCTTATTACGATAAGAATATTAATATTTCCTATCTTTCCACCTTCGTTATTTTTTGAAACTTCTTCATCTTGAGCAGGTTTATATTTCTGGTTCTGTTCTTATTCCTCTATTGTTCATTGTTCGCTCAAAAAAAGAACGCATCTTTTCAATACCATATCCACAAAGCATTGTCGCCGATCAGGATTGATGGTATAGCAGATGAACAGGCATGGAAGGATGCACAGGTTGCCACTGATTTTTATATGGTATTGCCTATGGATACCAGCGCTGCCGGAGTGCGCACCGATGTGAGCATGACGTACGACCAGCATAATGTGTATTTGCTCGCCGTTTGTTATAATCCAACAGGTACAAGGCTGATGGTAGAATCTTTGCGGCGTGATTTTGCTTTTCTGAAAAATGATAATTTCCTGGTATTTATCGATCCTTTTGAAGACCAGACAACAGGGTTTGCTTTTGGCGCGAACGCGTATGGCGCACAATGGGACGGCACAATGTACGAAGGCAGCAAGGTGGATCTCAACTGGGATAACAAGTGGGTTTCGGCAGTGAAGAACGAGGAGGATAGATGGGTGCTTGAGGCCGCTATCCCGTTTAAAACGATCCGGTATAAAAAAGATGCCAGGCAATGGGGGATCAACTTCTCCCGTAATGATCTTAAAACCACTGAAAAATCGAGCTGGACCCCGGTACCACGCCAGTTCCCAACGGCTGCGCTTGCATATACGGGCACCTTGGTGTGGGATGAGGCCCCACCTGCTCCACGCTCTAATATTTCCGTTATTCCTTACGTGCTTGGTGGCCTGTCTAAAAATTATATTACCGGCAGCAAACCAGTATGGGATAAAAATATTGGCGGTGATGTAAAGGTTTCGCTCGGTCCTTCGCTCAACCTTGATCTTACCTACCGCCCCGATTTTTCGCAGGTGGAAGTAGATAAGCAGGTTACCAACCTGAGCCGGTTTGAGCTTTTCTTTCCCGAGCGCAGGCAGTTCTTCTTAGAGAACGGCGACCTGTTTGCCAATTTCGGATATGCCGATATCCGGCCTTTCTTTTCAAGAAGGATCGGGTTGGGAGTGCCCATCAACTTTGGTGCAAGACTGAGCGGAAAGCTGGATAAGAATACGCGGATCGGTGTAATGGATATGCAAACTGCAAAAGTGGAGGAAACAGGATTGCCTTCGCAGAATTTTGCCGTGGTATCGCTGCAGCGAAAGATCTTTAGGCGCTCCAATATCGGGATACTGTATATTGATAAGGCTTCTATTAATTACCATCCCAATAGTAATAATGGTAACGGTGACGATAAAGAGGTTTATTCAACATACAACAGGAATCTGGGATTGGAGTATAACCTCGCTTCTTCAAACAATGTGTGGACAGGAAAGGCAATGGTGCTGAAATCGTTCCAGCCGGGGTCGGGGAACGACGACTGGATACAGGCTGCCCATCTCCAGCACAGCAGCCGGCACTGGTTGATCCTTGGCCAGTTCCAGCATGTGGGTAAAGATTATACAGCAGAAGTGGGATATGTGCCGCGCCGCGGCTATTTCAAGCTGAACCCGTCTGCTGCCTATTATTTTTTTCCCAAAGGAGGAAATTTCTTAAGTCATGGGCCCCAGTTCAACAGCAATCTTTATTTCAATAACGCTTTTGGCAAAACGGATTATTCCAATGTTTTGTCCTACCTCTTTACCTTCCGCTCAAAGAGTACACTTAATATGATTGCTCAAAACGATTATGTGCAATTACTGAATCCCTATGATCCTACAAACACAGGTAAGGACTCTATTCCGGCGGGAGAAAAATTCAAATGGAACACCATTGGCTTTGATTATGTTTCTGCACCGCAGCACCTGCTTACCGGCACCGCTTCTTTCCGATACGGTGGGTATTATGCCGATGGGCACCTGTTGACTGCAGCCGGTGATATAGGCTACAGGATCCAGCCCCATGTTAATATCACCATGAGCGCCAGTTACAACCGGTTGCGCCTGCCGCAGCCGTGGGGACGCCAGGATTTCCTGCTCGTTGGACCCCGCATAGACATAACGTTTACGAATACCCTGTTTTTAACCACGTATGTGCAGTACAACGAGCAGCAGGAGAACCTGAATATCAATGCAAGATTTCAGTGGAGATATAAACCAGCCTCCGATCTTTTTTTAGTATATACCGATAATTATTATCCCGGTCCTTTTGCCGTGAAAACAAGAGCCTTTGTGCTGAAGTTTAATTACTGGTGGAATTTGTAGGAAGGTATAGGGTGGAAGGTATAGGGTGGAAGGTATAGGGTGGAAGGTGTAAGGTTGGAAGGTATAGGGGGTAGGTTTACTTTCTCATTTGACCTTTATTCAGAGTGCATAGCGGATTGACAGCTTTCCTTCCGTTAAGATATTTTATCTAATTCTTTCCAGTTTAAGATGTTTGTTTTCTGCTGCTGAAAAGAAGTTTCTCCTGTGTAAATAAGAAATGATTCGGGGGTTTGCGGCTGTATTTTTTCCCAGTAGCTGATCCCTTTTAGAAAGCTTTTATTATATGTCGCGGCCGCTTTTATTTCAACAGGTACAGCGCCTGTTGCTTTATCAAGCAATACATCAATTTCATTGCCGGTTCTGTCGCGCCAGAAATAGAAATTGCTGCGTAATCCCTTATTAAAGCGCTGTTTCAGCAGTTCCAGTAAAACAAAGTTCTCAAAAAGACTGCCGCGCAAAGGATGATTAGCCAGTTGAGTTTCGTTCTCAATCTCCAGGAGTGAACAGCATAGCCCTGTATCGTAAAAATATAATTTGGGCATTTGCAGCAAACGCTTGCCGAAATTATTATAAAAGGGTTTTAATGTGAAGGCAATAAAACTGGTTTCCAATATGCCTAACCACGACATTACCGTTTTCTGGTCAATGCCACAGTCGTTTCCTATAGATGCGTAATTCACAATTTGCCCTGTACGCGTTGCACATATTTTTAGGAAGCGCTGAAATGCGGCCAGGTTGTTGATATTTTTAATTTGCCTCACATCCCGCTCTACATAAGTTAAAATATAGTTAGGATAATAATCAACCGGTGTGATAGATTTATCGTATAACCGCGGATATCCTCCATGAAGCATAAAGAAATCAAGGGTATTGTTTTTCCAGTCTGTTGTTTTCAGTTCTTGGTAGCTGAACGGCAGCAGGTGAATAAAAGCGATCCTGCCGGCAAGGCTTTGCGTAATGTTTTCAAGGAGGAGAAAGTTTTGTGAACCGGTCAGAATGAAGAGTCCTGTTTTGGAGGTATGTTCATCTATGATTCCCTGTAAGTAGGAGAATAAATGAGGAACCCGTTGAATTTCGTCAAATACGGCTCCTTCCGGATAATTAGCTAAGAAGGCCCTGGGGTCTTCTGTGGCTGCCAGCAAAATATCCTGGTTCTCGAAACTCACATAATCTTTGTCTTTGAACAGGGCTTTAGCTAAGGTCGTTTTCCCACTTTGTCGAGGACCTAACAACCCAATAACAGGAAATTTGCCTGCTAATTCATGAGTCTTTGCAAAGGCCTCCCTACTGATCATTGAGCAAAGATAAAGATATATTTGACAAATACGGATTACGATTCCGTATTTGTCAAATTATTTGAAAATATATTGGTTATCAACACGGTGTACTAATATTTCAGACGATGGAAGGCTCTTTTACAAGTCATTATGGCTGCTAAATAATCTGATGTGATCCATTTTACAACGACATGATTTGGCAGTCTCCCTGTCTACTTTTGAGGAAATAACTAATTATGCGAGCGCCTGAAAGGTCAAAATCAAAACTTGTTGAAGTTGCTTTAGAATATTATGAGGAAGCTATAGATGGCATTTTTGACGGTAAAAGATTTGAAAGCTTCGACCTGCAAAAAGCAAGCAATGCCGTGCGGTGGTGTTATGAAAAGTGTGGGTATAAAGCGCCGCATATTATTGTAGTTGAAAATCCCCTGGAGCAGATGTTACTATTCGAGCACTTAGCATTAGACTTTTTGGATAACAGTATCGATGACATGTTTTCTTCAGAAATAGAAAGACAAATATGTTCCGAAATTGATGGGATAACGAGATACTACAGTTTTGAAGATGAAGATTTTTGTTCGCGGATAGACATTGAAATAAAAGATAAACTATACCACATGATCAACAATTGCCTTTACGAAGTGATATTCGAAGCAACATTGCGTAATAAAATAGAGGAACCTTTTGGTAAATCAGATCTTGGCAAGGTATCTTTGGAGATCTTAAAATTTCTTGACCTACAGCCCGGCAATCATTTCTTGACATATCGCAACAATCATTCCTGGCTCGAAACAGGAGCCAGGCTACGCCCTCCTTTATTGGAAATACTTTCTGTTTTTTCTATATCTTATCTGGCATTTATTAAATTCCTGGTTGAAGAGCTTCGATTGCCGGTGCCAGGTAAGGAGGATTTCAGGTCTTTTTATGATCTGCATAGGGAAAGTGGAATTTTTTCGTGCTGTTGTTCCGAGCAGATTGTCATAATCTGCAAATACCCTAAAAAGATATTTCAGGATAAAGACAGGAACTGGGAATTGCATAATTCCCTGGGGAGTGCAATTGAATGGAATCACATTTTTGCAAAATTTGATTGTCATTATATTGAGGGAACTTATTTGGCTACTGCGCTATTTGAAAAGGTCAACAGTCGTGAACTTTCCTATGAAATGTTTGCTCAGGTAAGGAGTGATTGGGAAAAGGTAGGTGTCATTACCCTGATGAAGAAAAACTTCGGTGAAGATGAGTTGTTTCGCTTTTTTGATGCCCGGCTGATAGATGAGACTAAGGTCGTTCATAGGGATGATTATGTTGAAACAGTAAGAATTTACCAAACTCAGGAATGTTATAGCTTTTTAAGCAACAGGTGGGGCGAGATGAATCAACCCTTCGCCTGGATAGAATTTACATGCCCTTCCACTCAACAAAAACACCTGATTCCAACCTGCCCGAAATTTAAAAAAGCTATTGACGCTGCAAAATGGCATCGTCCGGATTTCTTGCCGGAGGATATTCCATATAGGTGGGCGAAAGCATGCTGAATTTTAATGCTTTAAAATAATATTTATGCCAATAAAATATAGGGGAATAAACTTTCACCAGGGTGATGTACAATTATTTCAAATAGATACCTTGCCGGAGGGTTCGATAAAGATCAAAAAGTGCTTTATTGCTGAAGCAAAAAATGGAGCAAGTTTTCATGCACTATTTGGTAATTACAATATATTTCAATGGCAGGAATATATTTACTGTATTACCGTTATTGATGTAAGAGAAGAATCTGTGCTGAATCATACCGTTGTGCGGGATAGGGAAAGGCTGCCTGTTGACCTTAGCAGCTTCCAGGTCCTTGAAAAGAAAGATCACGACCCTATTGTTATTCCAGCGGGGATTTATTTGGTGGGTATTCAACAGCAATTTGATCCTATGAAAGGATTTGAACGACAGGTATCCGATTAGTTTTAATAATTCAAATATTATCATGAATAAAGTAATAAGTAATCCGCTTCCGAAAGAATACGACGAATTGTTTATGGAGAATATTCGTGCGTTTAATAATGCAGCCGCAAAAGGAGAGAAGTATTATTGCGCTTTTTATCCGTCATTTGGCTCGGAAGGAAAGAAATTTGAATTTATAATTTATGGACAGTCCATAAAAGGATGGAAACCGTGGTTCAAAACTACTGATCAGATCAATGACAACGATTTTCTTAAAGAGAGCATAGCGCATTCCAATTCCTTTTATTCTGATGGAAAAAAGGACAATCACAGTCCCTTGGACTGGGTGAATTTTCGATGGAGCCGCGGTGCATACAAAGAACTATGCAACACAGGGAACACGTATTATAATGACCAGGAATGGGGGGATTATTTTGCTTTCAGGTCATTCTTTTGGAATATAACATACAAGCTGATTGCAAGATATTACGGGCTGGATGAGAATGGTCGTGACTGGGTAAAAGAAATAGTTTGGTCTAATTTGTATAAAATAGCTCCTGCGGAAAGAAAAAATCCTTCCGAAGAAGAATGTACCTGGCAGCAGGGGAAGTCTATTGAGCTGGTGAAAATAGAAATAGAAGAAATCCGTCCTAAATATTGTATAGTGCTTACCAATGATGATTGGTGGAGTCCTTTCCGGGAGAAGCTGAAAACAAAGGAAATAAGCGATATTAAAAAGGGCTATGAATATATACAATCTTATGAACAATACCATGGAAGCAATACCCGGATCATTGTAACTAAAAGACCTTTTACAGGTGGAAAAAGTAATATCTGCGTTGATGAAATTTTAGAAACTATTAAAGCGAAATGAGATGTCCAGGCGTGCCTACGTATCGCGTTATGTGCTTATTTTGAAAAAGCTCCGATCAAAACCGTATGCTTCTCTTGAGGAGTTGCAGCAGTATATAAATGCCAGTTCCGGGCATTTACAACTTTGGGATGAGACGCTTAATATGGCCTTTTCAAAACGTACGTTACAAAGAGACTTGCGGGAAATAAGGGTTTTATTTGGAATTGATATTGAATACTCGAAGCGGGAGAAAGGCTATTTTATTAGCCCGACAGAGCGGGATAATAAGAATTTTGAGCGACTGCTTGAAGCGCTTGATCTCTTCAACTCTTTGAATATCGCAGAAGATCTTGCTCCTTTTATTTGCCTTGAAAAAAATAACCCGGGAGGAACAGAAAACTTACAAAGATCGCTTCATGCCATTAAGAATAGATTGCAGGTAAGATTCACATATCACAAATTCTGGGAAGAAGAAGTTAGCCATAGGGTTGTTGAACCATATGCTTTAAAAGAGTTTAAAAATCGCTGGTATATAATTGCAGAAGATATTGGTGATGGCTGCATTAAAAGCTTTGCGCTTGACCGGATGACAGATCTCTGTACAACTGCTGCTTCATTTGAATACCCTGAAGATTTTAGTATTGAAGAGCACTATCGTTACAGTTTTGGGATTATTAACCCAAACGGCAATGAGCCGGAAGATATCGTTTTATCGTTCGATCCCTATCAGGGGAAATATATTAAATCGCTGCCATTGCATCATACACAGCAAATTCTTGTTGACACCAAAGAAGAATTGCGGATTAAGCTCAGATTGCATATTACGCATGATCTGGTGATGGAACTACTTTCATTTGGTGATAGTGTAACCGTGATAAAACCAGGATCATTAATAAATATGATCAGGGACACGCATAAAAATGCATTTAAACTATATGGAAATTAGTTATAAAACAGGGTGCAACCACATTCTGCTTACATTTAATCATCCTATCTGATCGTATTTTTCAGTAACTTCGGTGCTCTAAAAACAACTACTATGGCATTAACGATCGGATCAAAAGCACCAGATTTTACATTGATCAATACCGAAAAGAAAGAAGTCTCCCTCAAGGACTTTGCAGGCAAAACCTTAGTGATTAATTTTTTTCCTGCCGCTTTTACAGGCGTGTGCACTGAGCAGATGTGCAGCAACCGTGACGACCTGAATTTTTACAGCAAGCTGGGGGCCTCGGTAGTGGGCGTTTCTGTGGATATGCCTTTTACGCTTGAAGTGTTCAAGGCGCAGAACAATATTAATTTCGACCTGTTGTCTGACTTTAATAAAGAAATGATCAAAGCGTATGACATGTACCTGGAAGATTTTGTGATTGGATTGAAAGGTGTGGCAAAGAGGGGGGTAACGGTAGTGGATGGCAGCGGTACGGTAGTGTATGCGGAAGAAACGGCAAACCCGGGAACGCAGGTTAATTTTGCAGCGCTGAAAGCTGCATTGGAAAAGATCAGGTAGACGGATGTGGAAAGTGAATACTGCTCGGACTCAATGCGCCAAGAACCAAAAGACAAGGACCAGGTAAATCTTAAATCCGAAGCCTGAACTCCGAACGTTCGGAGCGAAATCCGAAAAGGAAGTACCAAGATCCAAATCACAAGAACCAAACAAATCACAAAATCAGAAATCAATATCCCGCATGTGCCGGGAAGAAATCATAAAATAGCTGTCGGCTATGAGCTGTCAGCGATCAGCTATTTTAAACTTTCTTACCTTCGTCTATTAATTCATGACGAGTATTGAAGAAAAAGAAAGGCTTTGGAATAAAAATTTTATTGTAGCCTGTCTCACTTATTTTTTGGTTGCCTGTTCCTTTAATCTTTTAATGCCAACCATTCCGCTCTTTTTGTCGGGGGAACTGGGTGTGTCTCCGTCTAAGATCGGGGTAGTGCTTTCATCCTATGCCGCCGCCCTTTTAATCATCCGTCCCTTCAGCGGGTATTTGGTGGATGTATATGCAAGAAAACCACTCTTTGTATTGGGGATCAGCCTGTTTGTACTCACTTTTGCCGGCTATTACTTTGCAGTTTCGGTTTTGTTTTTCATTGTGCTGCGGTTCGTACATGGATTGTTCTGGGGATTGTCTACGGTTTCTGCCAACACAGTAGCCATTGACATCATTCCCGCATCGCGGCGTGCGGAAGGAGTGGGTTATTTTGGAGTGAATATCAATATAGCTATGGCAATAGCTCCCTATATTGCGGTGAAGATCTATGATGCTTATCACTTTAGTGCATTGATCTCATCCGCCCTGTTCATGGGGTTTCTCTCTATTATAGCTTCCCTCTTCATCAAAGTGCCATACAGGAAAAAGCTGGACAAGATCCCGCAGATTTCACTTGACCGGTTTATTTTGGTGAAAGCTATTCCCATTTTCCTGAATCAATTGCTGCTCGCTTTCGGATGGGGCACGCTGGTGGCCTTTGCTGTTTTATACGGGAAGGGAATAGGGATCCAAAATTCAGGGATCTTCTTTCTTTTTTTAGCGGGCGGGATTGTATTCTCCAGGGTTACCTCCGGCAAGCTGGTTGACCGCGGCTACCTGCACCAGGTTATGGCCGTGGCCATACTGCTGATCAGCGGGGGATATGTAGGTTTCGCGCTGGTACACGATATTTATGTGTATTGTATTGCCGCTTTTTTGATCGGTACCGGGTATGGAACGCTATTCCCGGCTTTGCAGACTATCTATATTAATATGGCGCCGGCTTCTAAGCGCGGTACCGCCAATTCTACCTATTTAACCGGTTTCGACCTGGGCATTGGAACCGGGATGCTGGCAGGCGCCTGGTTAGCCGGCATTTTTGGATTTGCCAATATGTTTTTGATTACAGGAGGATTGAGTTTTGTGGCGCTCTTTATTTATTGGTTTAATTCGAGAAAGGTGTATGAGAAAGCCCGCCTCGTGTAGCTGTAAGGTGCAGGCGGAATTTTGCAGCATTTTAACTACAAAGACTGGTAAAGCAATTAAAGAGAAAATTTTCGAGAGCTTTGTGTGCATTTTATGTTCTTTGTGGTTAAATATTGCAGTATAACCGCAAAGGCTGCGAAGAAGGCACAAAGCACGCGAAGATTTGAATAACTGAAGGAGCCGTATGGATTTGGGATAAAATACCACGAATGCACGAATATTTACTCAGGATTCGTAAAAATATTAAGAGGACTGTACGCTTTTGGAGATAAGATTTGATCTGACAGCTTCGTTGCTGCAAGACTTTTGTAAGGATTATTCGAAAATGCCTGCAATTATCGGGCATAAAATACAATAATACTAACTCGATTTACGAATGAGCCTACGGCATATTCGTGCATTCGTGGCATAGAAAAAAATACGAGGCTGTTAAACAGCAATCCCTAATTAAAAAGAATACCCTGCAAGCTCAGAGAGCGCTACCGCAGACTGCTCACCGGTACCCAGCTTTTTTACAACACAGGTATTGTTTTCCAGCTCCCGGCTGCCGATCATTACCGCGTAAGCGATGTGCTTTTTTTCAGCATATTTGAACTGCCTGTCAAACTTAGCCTGCTGGTGGTACAGCTCGCAGGATATGCCTTTGTCCCGCAGTTGCTGCATGAGGGAAAATGCTTTTTTACTTTCCGCTTCGCCTAAATTAAAAAACAATACCTGCGTGCCGCTATACACTTCCTGCGGAAATAATTTCAGCTCTTCCATTACGTCGTATATCCTGTCAATGCCGAATGAAATGCCTACTCCGGGAATGCCGGGTACGCCAAATAAGCCCGTGAGATCATCATAGCGGCCACCGCCGCCAATGCTCCCCATTTGTACATCGCGGGCTTTCACTTCAAAAATAATTCCCGTATAATAATTTAATCCTCTCGCTAAGGTAAAATCAACGACCGGCGGTTTAATGTGGGCGAACGAGGGGTACTGTAAAATATATTCGATCTCCCCGATACCTTCCGCTCCTGCCTGTGTGGTGCCAAGCAGTTCTTTTATCGCGTTTATCTTTTGGGTATTATCGCCGTCAATGCGCAGGTATTCGCTGATAGTTGCTACCTGTTTTTTATCTAATCCTCTCTGGAGTAATTCTTCCTGTACCTTTTCAATTCCGATCTTATCTAACTTATCAATCGCAATGGTGATATCGGTTAATTTGTCTGTACCACCACATAATTCTGCTAATGCAGATAATATTTTCCGGTTGTTGATCTTTATGTCAATATCGATCTTTAATTCCCGGAATACGGTGGCGTAGATACTGGCAAGCTCCACTTCGTTCAATAAGGAAGTGCTGCCTACCACATCTGCATCGCACTGGTAAAATTCACGGTATCTTCCTTTTTGCGGACGGTCGGCCCGCCACACCGGCTGCACCTGGTAGCGTTTGAAGGGAAAGGTGAGCTGCCCGTGATTCATGGCCACATAGCGGGCGAAAGGAATAGTGAGATCATATTTCAATGCCCGCTCGGTAAGGTGTTTATCGTTCTTTCCCTGCAGCATATTTTCAAAAGCCGCCTTTGCCTTATCTATATTTTTAGGGTCGTTCAATCCGTTGTTCAGGATCTTAAAAATGAGCTTATCGCCCTCCTCCCCGTACTTTCCCATCAGCGTATCTAAGTTCTCCATAGCAGGCGTTTCCAGCGGTTCAAAGCCATACAGCTCAAATACACTTTTAATGGTATGAATAATGTGATTTCTTTTCCGGACAACATCGGCGCTGAAATCCCTGGTGCCCTGTGGAATAGAGGCTTTGCTCATGCTGCTATAAATATTGAGGGTAAAGTTACTTTGGTAATAAGGTATAGTGTTCAATGATCTTATCACAGGCCTTGCTGATCATATCAAATACCTGGTGATAACCCGGCTCCGGCCCATACCAGGGATCCGGCACATCCATATTGCGGCCGGGGTACACCTCGTTCATCAGCAGCTTCACCTTCTCCCTGTTGAATTGTCTTCCTGTTCTCCATTTTATTTCATCTATTACATCTTCAGCCATGGCATAAATAATATCAAATTCCTCAAAATCGTCGCCGATAATATTCCTGGCCCGTTGCCGGCTGATATCTATACCATGGAGCAGGGCTACTTTTTGCGACAGGCGATGCGGGGCCTCACCCGCATGATAGCCGTTGGTACCGGCACTGTCTACTATCCAGTTCAGCCCCGCTAATTCTATTTTGTGTTTCATAACGCCTTCCGCCAGCGGGCTCCTGCAAATATTGCCGAGGCATGCCATTAATATCTTCATAGTAAAAATCGGAGCAAAGTTAACCCTTAGGATTTGAGATTTGAAATTGGAGATTTGAGATTGGAAGCGGTCGGTACCCGGCATAAGGAGGGTCAGACCGCATCCTGGGGCTCCCGATATTATGGATATAAATGGATAGATAGCCTGATTTTTTTATTTTGTAGATGAAAACGATGTAATGCTATGCAGTATTCTCCTGATTTTGGCCCCTCTTATGACCTGAAAATCCATGCAGGATGTAAGGTGGTGCGCGATTACACTTTTTCCTTCGATAAGGTGGAAACTTCTTTTAAAGATGTGGTCAGGTTTATCTTTCCCGCTACCGGTTACCTGATCTTCAATCTGTTTTTCGGCGATGATTTTACCCTTCGTTTCCTGAATTATGATCTTTCTGAAGGAAGTCCCAACCATCTTTATATTACCGGGCTTCTTTCGCGTGGAGTGCTGATTACGTCCCAACAGGGCACAGGCGGCGGATATGCCATGAAGATACATCCCGTTATCGGCTATCATTTTCTTCGGATACCCATGTATCAGCTTACTGACCGGCAGGTACGGTTAAGCCACATTTTCGATAGAGAAGGCCGGCTGCTTCGGCAACTGGAGGCGAATGCATCTGCCCGTACGCTTAACCATCCGGGTGTAAAAGATTTCTTCTCCAGATATTTACCGGATAAGTCGGTTTACCTGCGCGACCCTGTTTATCATGCAGTTAATAAGATCATAAGTGAAAAAGGTATTATCCAGGTAAAAAGGCTGGCAACGGAGTGCTGTATGAGCGAACGAACCCTGCACCGCCAGTTCTTATTGAAAGTAGGCCTCTCGCCACAGGCGTATGCCAAAATATGGCAGCTTCACTTCGCCATGGAATTACTGAAAAACAATCCCGGAGCCAAATTGCAGGGTATCGCTTTTAAAGCGGGCTATTACGACGTGGCGCACCTGGCACGTGATTTCAGGGATAAATTATTCGTTCCTCCCTCCCGGTTCTACCGGGATGTCAACCCTATGATGCAATCTTACCTGGACTTTCCCGGTTCCTTACAATAATGTCCGATTTGTACAGTAATTTTTATACCTGCTTTCTTAGTTTTGAATATCACATCAACATAGCAACCCGGCAGACTTACTTGTTTTTGCCAGGGGTAAACAAGTTGCATTCCCTACCCTCGTGAGCACCTGCATGCGTCCCGGCAATTCTGTTAACATAAAGGATAGCGCTACGGGCAGGGAAATATTAGAATATCAGTTTGATTGACAGCACAACGGTTATTGTACAGAAGGTAACCCCGTTGTGTATAGCAACATTGCCAGCAGACATGATCCGGCTTTATCGCAAACCGGGCGTCCGGATTTTGAGATATCGTGACCGGGCGATCTTAAACCCCCGGCAACTCAATACTAAAAACTAAAATATAAATTCATGAAAGTCATCTGTTTTATCTATGGTGTGCTCTGCTATGTTGTTTTCCTCGGTGTATTCCTGTATTCCATCGGCTTTGTCGGGAATCTCTATGTGCCGAAATCCATTGATGTGGGCGAAGATGCAACGGTATTGGAAGCCTTTATCGTTAATTCAATTCTGTTGACTTTGTTCGCCGTGCAGCATGCGGTAATGGCCAGGCCGGCTTTTAAGAGATGGTGGACAAAGATCATTCCCCAATCTATAGAACGATCCACCTATGTGTTGTCCACTAATTTTGTAATGACCCTGCTTTTCTGGCAATGGCGGCCCATGACGGATATTATCTGGAAAACAGAAAACAACACACTGGTCATTATATTATGGGGACTATTTGCCTTTGGATGGATGATCGTTTTTTTGTCCACCTTTATGATCAATCATTTTGACCTTTTCGGGCTGAAACAGGTGTATGAAAACCTGCGCAATACTCCGCCGCGGCCTTCGTCTTTTACCAAAAAATATTTCTACCGCCTGGTGAGGCATCCGCTCATGCTCGGGTTTATCATTGCTTTCTGGGCTACGCCTGTGATGACTTTGGGGCATTTGTATTTCGCCATTATGACAACGGCGTATATTCTTATTTCCGTAAAATTCCTGGAAGAAAGGGATCTGGCTAAGCAACTGGGAGAATCGTATAAACAATACCAGAAGGATGTGCCGATGCTCATTCCGTTTACGAAAAACAGAAAAAGATAAACGCTCTTGGGCAGAAACTTTTAAACCGGCAATGGAACCAATACAATGGACCACAAGGACACGAAGGCATAAAGAATACCCGACAGCAGAAAATATTAAATACCGATAGGCAATAAAAACAAACAATGATGAAATGAAAAACTTTCTTGACTATTATGTACGCGACAATAATAAACTTCCGAATATGGAGCCGTACGGAGACTAAGGGGTCGACAAGAATAAAACGGAACATAATGAAGATACTCTTAGCATTCACGCTCTCATTGGTTATCGCAAACACCAATGCCCAATATGTGCACGACTCATTAAAAACAGCCACCGGCTATATCCATTATTATACCAAAGGAAAAGGGAAGCCGGTCGTATTGTTGCCGGGCGGGCCGGGCTACTCCAGCTATTACATGCGGGACATTTCGGATTCGTTGCAGGGCTATAAAACCATCCTGATTGATTTCCAGGGAACCGGCCATTCGCTGTACAAAAAACCGGATTCCACCTGGGTTAGCCAGGACCATATGGTGCAGGATGTGGAACTGCTGAGGCAACACCTGCACATTGACAAATGGACGGTACTGGGTCATAGCTGGGCCACGCATACGGCTTTGTATTATGCCGTCAAACATCCGCAACACACGGAAAAAGTTATTTTGATAGCCACCGCCGGAACGGACAACAGCTTTCTGAAATATTACCACGATAACATTACTAAGAGCCTGACCGGACAGGATAGGACGGAATTGGATTCGCTGTCCGAACTGCCTTCACCCGATCCTTTGGAAATAGCCAAGGTCTGGTTCCGGGGTTATTTCTACGATCATGATAAGGCATCCCGGTTGTTTGCCAATGTGCCGGCACAGGAAATTCCCTATCTCCAAAGTGATGATTTTTTTAATGCCTTCACCCACAATCCGCATTTCAAAACCTTTGATATCGGCAAGCGGGCTTATGCTTTAGACCTGCCTGTAAGGATCATCCAGGGCCGCCAGGATCCGGTGAACGGCGGTACACAGGAGCGGCTGAACGAGCGGCTGAAACATTCCCGCATATTTTATATAGAGCGATCCGGGCATTTTCCGTGGCTGGAACAGCCGGGAGCGTTTTTTGCGGCTTTGTGGAAAAGTTTAGCGGAGGAGTAAGATTTCCGCCTGAAAGTTGCGAATAAATCATGCCTGTCGGTAAAATAAAAAGCAAATGAATATATACGAATTTCATAAGACAAACCCCGATATCTTCCGGCAGTTTTCCATAAAGGACGTGCTTTTCCTGTATTACAAATGCCCGCAGAAAGACAGGATATTGCAACTGCATTCCACATACAACCAGTTCACTTTCTCTTTAAATGGTGGCAGAATTTTTCACCAGGGAGAAAATTTGTATCATGTCAATAAAGACTCTGGTTTTCTGTTGAGGAGAGCCGGCTTTTTACAGGAAATGAGCGATGAGTTTTTGGGATGGAAATTGCTCGCGTTCTATATCACAGACGATTACCTGAAAAAGATATTTGATGAATTCAGGACAGGCCTGCCTTTGGCCGGTTTGCTAGCCCCGCCCATGGAGATGATGATCCGAATACATATCAATGACCGTATCCGGAATTGCTATGAAAGTTTTATTCCCTATTTTGACCAGGAGGCGCCGCTCCCTGAACAGATACTTGAGATCAAACTCAAAGAATTGCTCTACAATGTGTTTATCAATCCCCCAAACCGGAATGTGCTGTCCTATATCAACAACCTTGCAGATGGCCATGTAACGCCGATCTGGGAGATCATGGAAGCCAACTATATGTATAATCTGAAACTGCCGGAATATGCCCAATTGGCCAACAGGAGCTTGTCTGTTTTCAAACGGGAATTCGTGGCATTTTACGGGATCTCGCCCGGAAAATGGCTTGCCGAAAAAAGAATAGAACGCGCCAAAACGCAGGTAGAGACCACGCAGAAGCCGGTCAGTGAGATTGCTTTTGAGAACGGCTTTGCCAACAGCGCGCATTTCAGCAGGGTGTTCAAAGACCGGTATGGTATTTCTCCGGCACATTACAGGAAGTGATCTTAAAGTAAAAAGACTGGACTTTTAAGCAAAGCCCTGTTTTAGGGTGTGGTATAGATTTGTGATGGAACAATTATTTCTTCATCACAAAAATTTAGAGTATGAAAACTTTACTGTTTTTACCGCTGTTTTTCTGCGCTTCGGTTGCATTGGCGCAAAGCGATGGTAACAAAAACGAAAACGGGAAGATCCTGGTAAATAATGACAAAGTGAAAGTAGTGGAATTTGTTGCCGCTCCCAAAGCAAATGTCTGCGGATCGGGTATGCACTTTCACAAGCCACATTTGACCGTGGCGCTTACTGATGCCAAAGTTTTGATCACAACACCCGACGGTAAAAAGCAGGAAGCCGAGATCCCTGCCAACGCTGCTTTGTGGTTTGACGCCGGCACCCATGCAGCCGTTAATACGGGAGACGCTGATACCAGGCTCCTGCTTGTTTACCTGAAAGCGCAATAGAAGGATTTATACCGAAGATTAAACGCCGGGCAGGCGAAGGTAAAAGCGATATTATACGATCGCCAATGAACGGGTGATGTGGAGACTAAAGTCTCCGTAGAACATAATAAGTGCGTAGTCTCCTGACTACGCAAAGCAGGAGATGCGGTTGGTACCCGACATAAGGAGGGTCAGACCGCCTCCTGAATTTTTTTATTTCTTGGTATATTTTGTTCTTCCCTCTTCGGATTTCGGGATTATGGCTTCGGGCTTTCTTTGGTTCTTGTTTTTTGGTCCCTGGCGCGTATTTCCGGATTGTTCCGCGCAGTGCACGCTAAGGAGCAACGATCGCAAAGAGAATACATTATATATTACTACACTTGCACGCTGATTTCGAATTTAATGCTTTCGGCTTCGGACTTTATCGTGTATATTAGTTAAAAGAGAACTTATGTATATGGTCCCGCTGATACAAAAATACCTGTTGATTTTTTTGCTTTTACCCGCTATAGTGGTAACGGCGCAGCACGTTCCTGCATCCAATGCCTCCACTTACCGTCCTCCTGTTTTTAAGGATACTTCAAGAGTAGAAAAGATCACAGCCCTTCTTCCGGCCATAGACAAAATGTATAAGAATTATGCGCAGGAAAAAAAATTCCCGGGCATGGCTTTTGGAATTGTGGTGGATGACCGGTTATTGTATGCGGGCAACGCCGGTTACACCAACCTGGCGGAGAAAACACCTGTGAGTCCGGCTTCGTTATTCCGTATTGCTTCTATGTCGAAGAGCCTCACGGCAATGGCTATCCTGAAATTGAGAGAGGAAGGTAAGCTCAGGCTTGATGATGCGGTGAGCCGTTATATCCCGGTGCTGAAAGATATACCCCTCCTCACAACTGATGCGCCACCCATTACCATACGCCTCCTGCTTACGCATTCCGCGGGATTTCCGGAAGATAACCCCTGGGGCGACCGGCAACTGGATATTACACATGATATGTTTATAGCCATGCTGCAAAAAGGGATTTCTTTTTCTAATGTGCCGGGCGTTACCTACGAATACAGCAATATGGGCTTTGCCATGCTTGGGGAGATCATAAGGGTGGTATCGGGGATGTCTTACCAGGAATACATTAGCAGGAATATCCTGGCACCGTTAGGTATGACGCATACCGTTTGGGAATATACCCAGGCGTCCACATCTTTACTGGCACGTGGCTACAGGTGGCTGAACGGCAACTGGCAGGAAGAAGTATTGCTGCACGACGGGGTTTATGGTGCTATGGGTGGATTAATTACCTCAATAGAAGATTTTAGCAAATACATGGCTTTTCATTTGTCGGCATGGCCGCCGCGCAATGATGGGGAAACAGGACCGGTTAAACGAAGCGCTGTCCGGGAAATGCAACAGGTATGGCGGCTCAGCAGCTTGGTTAATGCTACCGGTAGGCGTGCCGGGGTTATGGTGAACGGTTATGGCTATGGATTGCGTATCAGCAAAGACACCGAAGGTAAAGTGTATGCCGGCCATTCTGGCGGATTGCCCGGTTTTGGGAGCCAGTGGATGATCATGCCCGACTATGGTATAGGCGTTGTGGTATTCGGCAACCTTACTTATGCATCGATGGGCGCTATCAACCAGGCTGTGCTGGATACTCTCGTTGCAGGCGTCGGACTTATGCCGCGACTGCTGCCGGTATCGCCGGTTTTGGAGCACCGGAAGGCCGAGCTGGTGAAGCTGCTGCCGGGATGGAACAACGCAGGGGAAAGTAATATCTTCGCCGTAAATTTTTTCCCCGATCATGCTTTGCATGATCGCAGGAAGCAATCAGAGAAATTATTTAAAAAAGCGGGGAAGATCATTCGTGTGGGCGAACTGATGCCGGAAAACCAACTGCGCGGTAGCTTTATATTATATGGCGAGAAAGCGGATATTGAGATTTATTTTACCCTTACACCCGAAAATCCCGCACTGATACAGCAGTTGGATATCAGGGAAGTGAAGAAAAAATAGTGATTTTAAGGTTTGTCTTTCTGTTACTTTTTTGCGGAAAAAGTAACACAAAAAGCCGCCCGAAATCGACTACGGTCGATTTCGAGAACGCCCTGATTAAGCTTTGGTACTACTGTTGCTTCAGCTACATTGCCTAAAGGGTTATATTACAACAAAGCAGCCGACGTATCATTGTTGATGATAAGCGAACTATAGCAGCGTGTACAGCGAAGCAGCGTCGCGACGTAATTTTCTTTGCGATCGCTGCACCTTTGCGTGCTCCGCGTGAAATAATGCATTGCATTATTTCAGTTCAGCTTTTGCCTTAATGCGCCTTCCTGCACTACTGTTCTGCCGGATCTTCCCGCGGCGTCGAATGTTTTAAATTGCAGCGTCCCCGTTGCCGGAATAGGCTCATTGTATATGGCTGATTGTTGCGTGGGCTCCGAACCGTCGATGGTATAATGAATGCTGATACCCGGCAATGCCACGTTGGCTTTTGCCTGCCCGTTTTCAATGATCACGCCTGCGGGGGGCACGCGGTAGGCATATCCCCCGTTGGTATGCGCCAGCCTGGGAAATTCTTTTTGTGCAATGGTGTTGGCAAACCGGTTCCATTCTTCGTTTATATTTTTCAGGCGAGGCGCGCGGTTGCTTTGCGTTTCCCATTTCCTTTCGGGCGACCATGCGCTTTCGGAAAAGCCGATCAGCTTGGGAAGCATGTAATATTCCAGCATGTCCCTGCCTTTTATGGTCTCGCTCCAAAGCTGGGCTTCCAGGCCGATAATATTTTTTCTTGCTTCGGGTTTTATACTTTCCCATTTAGAAGAGGGCGCATCCCAGAACAGTTCGTTGCCCATGGATCCTTTTAGCGTGGTATTAAACATATTGTAAGGGGCAAAAGTCCACGCGTTTTTTGTGTCAATGAACCCTGCCCAGTATAAACCCGGCTCTTTGGGATCGTTATTGTAAGCCAGGTCGAAATAAAAATTGGATACATTGCACAGCACTACCTTATAGCCTGCATTGGCCAGCCGGTATCCGAGATCGGGGTAATCGAACAGGTTATTCCATATATAGGAAACCACTTTTTTATTGGCAAATTCAGGGTTGGGAATGTATTTGCCTGTAGCATCTTTGATCAAAGCTACTTCTTCCCATCCATGTATTTCAAGGCCTCTCTTTTCCATACGCTTTAGCAGCTCGCCGAAGAAATAGGCTTGCAGGTTCTTGGGGTCTTTGATTTCGGGATGCTTATTTAACAGTTCCAGAGCTTCGGGAGACTGTGTCCATGCACCTTCAGCTACTTCATCCCCCCCGGCATGAAATACATCCATCTTTAAACCTGCTTCTTCGTACATCTTCGCAAATTCATCTACCACTTTTTCATAAAAACGGTAGGTTGATTCGCGGCTAACGTTCACCACATTATCTTTAAACATTTGAGCAGACAGGTATACCGATTTATCCGCCGGGTCGATCAGGCGGTATTCATTCGCTTCTTTTTCCTTTCCTTCTTTCATTAAACGCCGGTAGCGTGCTTCCATAGATTTAATAGCAGCGCGGGCATGGCCGGGAAAGTTCAGCTCAGGAATAACCTTTATGTGACGGTCTTTGGCATATTTTAATATTTCGATGAAATCCTTTCGGGTATAAAACCCGCTGCCGTAATGACCTTTATCGTAAGCAAGAGGTCCCGAACCATAGGCCGGATGCAATGCCGGAGCATCTATGCTGCTTACATGCGATCGTTGTGCGCCTACTTCGGTTAATTCGGGAAGGCCGGGAATTTCAACCCGCCAGCCTTCGTCTTCGGAAGTGTATAGCAGGAAGT
>CAZREP010000061.1:0-25412 GCA_964599035.1 uncultured Terrimonas sp.
TGAAGGACCTGAGAACTATTGCTGTAATGATGCCCGGAAAAGTGAATGTGCCGGATGATGGAACGCTGGAGAACAACAGTGGAGAATGCTTCTCTGCGGTAGTGGCCAGGGTTACGGAAAATCCCAGACCGGGGAGTGATGAGATCGAAAAAGCTTTTGATGAGGGTTGGATCGGCCGTAAGGGATACCGTAAGGCTGATGGCACCTGGCAGCACAGGGCAATTGCTTTCCAGGGAAATGTACGAGATGAAAGGAATGAAATCGTAGCCGAAGTTTTTGTGGTCGATATCCCGGAAGATATTAGCCGGCCTGCCCCCGGCGGATACCTGGAAGGTACTACGCGTACAAGGCCTGATCCTCCCCGCGGCGTTATACAAAGGAGGATTACTTATACGCAGGATGGTATTGAGGGACCGAGGCATTGGCTGCGCACCACCTTCGACGGATCTCTTATTTTATTTATGGCGAAGGACCCAAAAGGGATCGTACAGGTTTTCGGCGTGTCACCCAATGGGGGAGCTATTACCCAGATCACCTTTAACAGCTTTCCTGTAGAGGGACCGATCAATATAAGCCCGGATGATCAGTACGTTTCTTATGTAGCGGATAACAGTGTATTCATTACCGGTATACAAAGTCATGTTTCTGAAAGGCTGACACCCAGAAGTACTGATGAGGGAAGGCCCCAGGGAGCGGTGATATGGTCAAACAGCGGTGAACTATTGGCGTTTAACCGCCGTGTTCAAAAAGATGGTAAGCCCTGCGTACAGATATTTTTGTTAAAGAAGTAGGGGCTTCACGCAGCGAACACAAAGGTGCAGTGAGCACAAAGAAAACAATAACAAATACTTCGCTGCTATCGCCGCGAGAAAGGTTTTGTCTTTATCATTGTCTGTAATTTTATTGGGTTTCCGCTCATGCAAAAGCTTAAAGCACATCCTAATCCTTCCTGAGTTCAAAAAACCTGAAAAATTAGTGTAACTTGTTTGCTTACCGGAAGTTTCGGTCTATTAACCTTTGAAGTTTGCATGAAATCAACACAATTATTCGTTTATGGTGCAGTCATACTGTTCGTATGCAGTAGCTGCTCCCGTTATTATTACAGGCCTAATGGTGTGAATACCCCTTTATTTACGGATAAAGGACAGGCCCACCTGAATGTGGCAGGCAGCATAGGAAGTGAGAGTGGAGGCGACGATTATGAAGGAACGCGCCATGTTTTTGATCTGCAGGCCTCGGTTTCCCCGATAAAGCACCTGGGCATTATAGCCAATTACAGCACTTACGGGTATACCCCCGACAATCCTGATGTTGCAAATGGCAATGTGGACGGCAGGGCGCATTTGCTTGAGTTGGGCGTAGGCGGTTATTATGCAAAGGGAAACAGGTTCAAACTGGTAGCAGACTACTATGCGGGTTATGGCGCCGGCCGGATCAGGAGTGATGTGGATATGCGTATAAACCGCTTTTTCTTACAGCCCGGTATCGGCGTTCGTTCTCCTGTATTTGATGCGGCGTTTAACCTTCGTTTATCTAGCGCGAGATACAATCATTTTGATGCAAAAGGCAGGAGCGAGGACTACCTTATGGCGGCAAACCTGATCAACAGCAGCGGCCGCCGTATTGATAACACCAATTATATCTTCGCTGAGCCCTCCTTTACCGTAAGAACAGGATATAAATTCATTAAGGCGCAATTACAACTGGTTTTTGCCGAGGAGATGACAAGCGTACCCTGGGATTATAACCCCTCCAGGTATACAGTGGGGCTTTATTTCAGTTTGGAAGATGCTATAGCTGAAACGATGAAAAGCCGCTGATCACCGGTTCCATGCAGGCTTGCTTTTCAATATTTTTTTATATACCGGGCAATCTGTGGTATGCGCGCCGGGCAAATAGCCTGTGCTCAGGAGAAACTCGTTTACAATTTCACCACCGGTAAACCTGAAATGCTGCCTGAACAGCTTCACCCATTCTTCCTTCGCTTTAGGATGGTGATGGTCAAGCCAGCTCCTGAAAGAGCCGTAGGCCTTTTGCAACTGCAGAATGGACTTTGCATTTTCTATAGCGGCATTTATTTTCAGCCTGTTGCGGATGATGCCGGCGTCATTCAGCAAACGCTCCCGGTCTCTGTCGCCATACTTCGCTACTTTCTTTATATCAAAATTGTGGTACGCTTTTCGGAAGTTTTCCTGTTTTTTTAAGATGGTGGTCCAGCTTAGCCCTGCCTGGTTTATTTCCAGCACCAGCCTGCAGAACAATTCATTATCATCTGCTATCGGGAATCCGTAATGGTGGTTATGATAGTCTATGTGCACGTTCTCTTCTCCCCGGGGCAGACCGCTGATATATGCGCAATAGCTCATTTGATTTTTAATTATTAAATATCCACGCTGTCGTAAACCACCACTTTTTTCCAGAGATGCCTGCATTCCTCCACGAACTTAAGGTGGATGGGATCGGTCTGGTAGCTGTCCTGGTCGGCCTTGTTATCGAATAGTGCCAGCCACGATAAGGAATACGATCGGTCTATCACATCGCGGTTGGTATCTGCGGGTTTGCCGATATGAAATGCCCGGATGGTTTTAACTGCCGTAAGTTTTTTTAAGCCGGCAGCCAGTTGATCAAAATCTGTGTTGCTTTCCGGATTGCCGAGCCAGAAATAAACGTGATGAACAAATGTTCCTTTTTCTATCATAGCCTGCAATTTATCTTATTTTCCTGATCCAGTCGTTGATCCCATCGGCAATTTTCTTTGCCACTGCCGACCGGAACTTTGGATCGAGGATCTTTTTTTCATCATCCGTACTGCTCAGGAATGCCGCTTCAACAAGACAATTGGGATATTCTGTGGGGCCGTTTAACGAAAAATTAAAGCCGCCTACATTGCCGATTTCTACCAGCCTGAGCTCAAGCATTCTTTTTAAAATGGCCTGAGACAGGCTCCTGAATCCTATGTAACGATAGTAAGTGCTTGTGCCCTTGATCAAAGGGTTGCCGGATGCATTAAGATGTATGCTGATAAGGATATCCGGGTTCCAGGCCCGAAGCATTTCAATCCTTTCCGGCATGCTTAGCGTAGTGTCGGTTGTTCGGGTCATAAAAGTAGTGACCTTGTTTTTACGGAGCAGTTTGTTCAACTCCGTTGCGATCCTGAGGGTATAGTCCTTCTCTTTTATCCTGGATGTAATGCCCGAAGCTCCGCTGTTGTCGCCACCATGCCCTGCATCAATAGCAATTCTGAGTTTATTCAGTGCCAGTACGGGAGGCTGGCGTTTAACACGGATAATGAGTTTGGGAAATACACTATCGTACGAGATATAGTATCCCCAGTGCTGCGCATGCTTTAATTCAATGAATACCCGCATCACATCGTCTTCTGTTTGCTCGTACCAGGTGTTTTTTATTTCTTTTGCGGAGTTGAATTGTGTGATCCAGTTGCTGTTTGAAGTAGCACCGAAAATATCCACCACAATGCGGGCAGGATTGATCTGCTGTATGCTCCTGTAGGGAAGCCGTTCGTCGAGATTGATGGTTACGTAATCAAATCCGGTGGTATCGTTCCCGTATACACGCCAGTTTGAGGTAAGATAATAGTCCCTGGGCTTCCTGCCGGGCAGGTGCTTAACATTTTCCTTGCTGATATAGGCAGAGTGGTTCCTGGAGAGCTGCACCCTGTAGTCTTCATTGATGGAGTCAACAACAACCATTACTATTCCCGAATCGAGGTAGGTCATTTTGGCGCCTCCAAGCCTGTCTTCTCCTAATCCGTACTTCAGGTACGGCAGTCTGCCTGCGGACTGAACCATCATCAGGGTATGCGTGGAATCCTGCGCCCGGGTTTGTACAGGCAGGTATAGCAGGGTCATAAGCGCAATATGTATAATTTTTTTCATCCGGTGAAGATATAGTAAAAAGAAAACCCCACGGCAGGCATTGTGGGGTTTCTGTTAATCCGTTATGTTATTACACGTACGGAAAAGATAAGCACATCTAATAGATCGCAACCGGCCGGCTTTCGCTGCAAGGCCCTGCTTTTTATATACGAATGATAATTTTGAAGGGTTGGTGCCCTCAGCTAAAGATAGCAGCTTATGCGCTGCATTGGTGTTCAGGATTCCGGATGTGTATAAAATTTCGTATATTTACACATTAAATAAAAAGAGTTTAAACCATGCGTACCAATATCGAATTAGACGACCAACTGGTAAGACAGGCGTTGCGAATCAGTAATCTGAAAACCAAAAAAGAAGTGGTTCATGAGGCTTTAAAGCAATATATCGCCTTTTTACAACGTAAAAAAATCCTATTATTGAGGGGAAAGAACACCTGGGAGGGGGATTTAGACCAGATGCGCAACGTATGAGGGAACCACTGATTTTTGACACTTCTATTTGGATCGATTTCCTCAACAAGAAATCAACCCCTGGGACACTGTTATTAGAGGAATATATTTTAGCTGATGATAATGTATTGCTTGTACCGGCGATCCTGCAGGAAGTTTTACAGGGGATCCGGGAAGACAGTACATATCACCACATTAAAGAAGCATTGCAATTTTTCCGGTTATTGGAATTGCCGGCTTATGAAGTTGCCGTTGGAGGAGCTGATTTATATCGGTTGCTACGTAAACAGGGGATCACGATCCGCAAAAGTAACGATTGCATTATCGCATATTATGCAATAAAGTTTTCGGTATCCATTGCCCATATTGACAGGGATTTCGATCAGATCAGCAAACTAAGCAACTTGAAAGTTGTAAGACTTGACCGGTAAAGTTTCCTGTTATCATTTCTCAATGATCACTTCAGTGCCAATGGGTAGCATATCATACAACTCGTCCATATCGCTGTATCTCACCGAAATACAGCCGGCGGTCCAGTTAATGTATTTGTCTATCACCCATTCTTCATTGGGACGCGTGCCATGAATGCCGATGCCGCCGCCTATCGTGGCCTTTTTGGGTATGGTTCCCTTTGCTTTCAGCGTGTTGAATTTTTTATAGCTTTCTTTGGTTGGATAGTCAAGCAAAAGAAATTTTCCCCATTGCTTATGGATCTTCTTGCCCACGATCCTGAAATGACCTTCGGGGGTGAGCCTGTCGCCTTCCATGCGTTTATCATCGAGGCTTTTGTTGCCGAAAACAACCGGGTATGTGCCATACCAGCCTTCCTCGTCAAACAGGGTCATTTCATACTTCCCTTTATTTATGATCAAGCGGTAAGCAGAGCTCATGGGTGCATCAGCTGTTTTTGATTTATATGTGGAGGAGGAAGTATCTATAGTACCCTGAATGGAATAACTCCAGGACGATGTTTTATGTTTAATACCTTGAAAGCCAAAGCATATTACAATTGCTGAAAATGCAAAAAGGATGCGGATAGGATGAGTCATAACCAATCAACAATTAAGCATTCTTAGAAAACGGGCATGCTGAATAAATATTTGCACTTACCGATTTCTTTGACTTTTGTTATACCGCAATTTAAAAGCCGGGAATTGTTATTTTTTGTATAATAAGCAGTACTGGCTGTTATGATTTGCTATACGGGAGTTAAAATATTTGCTTTTATAGCCCGGCTTTAAGCTCCAGTAGAAATTTTTTCAGCTTTTCCAGGCGTTGTATAAGTCCGAAGCTCTGGTGTGCCTTTGCCTTGTTTTTTTTCAGGTAGTCCTTTGCGCCTTCTATAGTATATTTTCTTTGCCGCAGCAGGTGATGGATAAGAGAAAGGTTCTTGATGTCTTCCGGTCGGAAATGACGGTCGCCCTTCCGGTTTTTCCTCGGTTTTAAGATGTCGAACTCGGTTTCCCAGTAACGCAGCAAAGAGGTATTGAGATGGAACATTTCCGCCACTTCGCCGATGCTATAGTATTGTTTGCGGAACAGTATTTCGTCGTCAGGGATGCTGATCATGGCATACTCAGCTTCCATTTCCTTCATAGATTTCCGTCCTCTTTTACCTTTTTTCGCAGGTGGCGGTGCGGTTTGTTTACTGTATTTTTTAACAGGAACAGCGACTTCAGGAGATGATTGCGGAGGATTGACCGGAGGGCTGGGTACATCTGATTGAGCAGTGGCCGAAAGCGTCTGCCTGTCGGGGTTTGCAACGGGAGAGGGCCTATTTTCCTTCTCTTCCGTGAGGGATCCGAATAAGTCCAATTGCTTAAACATGCTGCTAAATTAACGGTATGCAGAAAAAATGATGCCGGGAATTATCAACATTTAGTCAAAGCTCTGGTTGCTCGATTCGGCCAGTTTTACGATCCGGTCAAATTGTTCGGGGGTAAGATCATTGTAGAAGAAGTAAATGGGGTTGATATGCTGCTTGTTTTTACGCACTTCATAGTGGAGATGCGGTCCGGTAGACTTTCCTGTGCTGCCTACCCACCCGATCAGTTCGCCGCGTTTTACTCTTTGTCCAACTTTGGCTTTAATACGGTACTGGTGACCATACAGGGTTTCATAGCCGTAACCATGATTGATAATAACGTGATTGCCATACCCGTTGCCGGTATTACCGGCCAGTCGTACTACCCCGTCTGCAGTAGCATATATCGGGGTTCCCTGGGGAGCAGCGAAATCGAGGCCGGCATGTAATTTTACCGTTTTATAGATGGGGTCGATCCGGTGCCCAAAACCTGAAGCGATCCTTTTCAGGTCTTTATTGCTTACGGGCTGGATGGCCGGCGTGGCGGCCAGCATCCGTTCCTTATTCCTGATCATTGCTTCGATTTCGGTATATGATCTTTTCTGGGAAGCGACCCGGTTCATCAACTTGTCTATTGTGGCAGCGATGGAATAAGCCAGCTCATTATCTTCCATGCTTTCCACCAGTTTTACCTCCTGCTGCTTTTCTATGCTTTTTGCCCTGGCACTGTCAGGAATGGGGTTGGCTTCGAAGATCTCGCGGTACACATGATTATCTCTTTGTTCAAGTTCCACCATTTGCTGCTGGATCGACTTTACCCTGGCGCTGAGGAGACGGTAATCTTCTTTTATGCGCTCGTTCTCCCGGCGCATGAGCATTTCTTTAGGTGAATCAATTACCCTGAAGGCTATCACTACAATGATCAGGGCAGTTACCAGGGCCGAGGCCAAAAAGCCCAGTATACGCAGGAGCTTTACCCGCAGGGGTACTACAAGTTTTTCGTAACGGAGTGAATTGGTATTGTAATAATACTTTATCTTTTTCATGCAGCAGGTATCTGTTGCCGGCTTGGCTCAGGCGCAAAAAAACCAGCTATAATTTAACTACCTTCGCACCCCGCCCTCTGCGGGGGTAGAGGCAAATATAAAGTTTAAAGGCTCAAAGACCATAAAAAATATAACGGTGCAATGATGACTTCAGTACACATAAGACAGGCTTTCCTTGATTTTTTTCAGTCCAGGGGCCATCATATTGTTCCGTCGTCGCCGATAGTGGTCAAGAACGACCCCACGCTCTTATTTACCAACGCAGGAATGAACCAGTTCAAAGATTATTTTCTCGGGAATAAAAAAGCGCCTTATCCCAGGGTGGCCGATACGCAAAAATGCCTCCGGGTAAGCGGCAAGCACAACGACCTGGAAGAAGTCGGGGTAGACACGTATCATCATACCATGTTCGAGATGCTGGGGAACTGGAGCTTTGGCGATCCCGCCCGACCGGAGAGCGGGTATTTTAAGCAGGAAGCCATTGCCTGGAGCTGGGAACTGCTAACAGAAGTATATGGGATTTCTAAAGATCGTTTATACGTTACTATTTTTGAAGGAGATGAGAAAGAAGGGCTTCCAAAAGACGGGGAAGCATACCAGGAATGGAAGAAACATATTGCTGAAGAGCGGATATTGCAGGGTACCAAAAAAGATAATTTCTGGGAAATGGGCGACACGGGCCCCTGCGGGCCCTGTACCGAGATCCATGTGGATTGCCGGGGTGAGGAGGAAAGACAGGCGGTTGACGGGAAAATGCTGGTGAATAACGATCATCCGCAGGTAATTGAAATATGGAATAACGTATTCATACAGTATAACCGCTTAAAAAACGGGAGCCTTGAGCCTCTCCCTGCCCGGCATGTAGATACCGGTATGGGGTTCGAAAGGCTGGTGAGAGTGCTGCAGGGAAAAAACTCCAACTATGATACGGATATTTTTACAGGCACGATTGCATTAATAGAAAAAATAACCGGCCGGCAATACGATTTCAGCAACAGCAGGCAGGCCATTGCCTTTCGCGTGCTTGCCGATCATATCCGTGCTATCTGTTTCACCATTGCCGACGGGCAATTACCGTCCAGCACGGGAGCTGGTTATGTGATCAGGAGAATATTGAGAAGAGCCGTAAGGTATTATTATTCTTACCTCAATTATAAGCAGCCCCTGCTGCACCAACTGGTAATGGAACTGGCCCTGCAGTTCAAGTATGTTTTTCCGGAATTGTATCAGCAGGCAGAGTTTGTGGCAAAAGTGGTAAAGGAAGAGGAAGAAGCCTTTTTAAGGACTTTGGAAAGAGGGTTGAAACGTATTGAGGATATTATCGCCGCTGCAGGCAACAGCACTGTCATCTCGGGCAGGGATGCTTTTGAATTATATGATACTTACGGTTTTCCGGTTGACCTCACCCGGCTTATTGCAAGCGAAAATAAGCTACAGGTAGATGAGGCGGGATTTGAGAAGGAAATGCAGGAACAGAAAAACCGCAGCCGTGCTGCAACAGCCATTGATACCGAAGACTGGGTTGAAATCACTAAAACGGGTAAAACATCATTTGTTGGCTACCACGACCTGGTAATGGAAACGCAGGTGGTAAAGTACAGGAAGATTAAAGCAAAGGGCAGGGAACAATACCAGGTGGTACTGGAAACCACTCCTTTTTATGCTGAGAGTGGAGGACAGGTAGGTGATAAAGGCATCCTTCAGTTTGGAGATGAAAAGATAGCTGTTACGGATACCAGGAAAGAAAATGACCTGATCGTTCATTTTATCGGGAAGCTTCCTGCCGATATTACACTGCCGGTCACGGCTTCTGTAAATTTTGAGAACCGGCTGTACACGATGTACAACCATACCGCTACCCATTTGCTTCACGCTGCGTTGCGGCAGGTGCTGGGCAAGCATGTGGCGCAAAAAGGATCGCTGGTGTCACCGGAAGAGCTGCGTTTCGACTTTTCCCATTTTGCAAAAGTTACCGAAGATGAGCTATGGGAGATCCAGACGCTCGTAAATAAAAAGATCCGGGAAAATATTCCCGTTGTGATCAGAGAAATGCCGAAGAAAGAAGCATTGGCCTTAGGGGCAATGGCCTTATTTGGTGAAAAATATGGCGATATGGTGCGGGTAGTGACCATTGATCCGGAATATTCTGTTGAATTGTGCGGCGGCACCCATGTGGGCAACACGGGCATGATCGGTATCTTTACCATCGTATCAGAAGCGGCCGTGGCGGCTGGGGTAAGACGTATTGAAGCTTTAACAGGGCCGGCGGCCCTGCAGTATAGCTATAACCGCATCAGCGGGTATAAACACATCAGCGAATTACTGAAAGCCAGGGATCCTTTAAAGGCTATTGAAAAGCTGATAGAAGACAAAAATGCCCTGCAAAAAAAGGTGGAAGGGCTGGAGGCCCGGCAATTGGTGCAGATACGAAATGAGCTTCTCCGGAAAGATGAGATCGTCAACGGCGTCACTTTTATCGGCGATATTATAGAGGTAAGTAATGCAGATGCATTAAAAAAGATCTGCTTTGACGTAAAAAATAATCTCAGAGACTATGTAATGGTACTCTGCGCTAATATCGGCGGCAAGCCTTTTGTTGCCATAGGGATGTCGGAAGTGGTGGCAGCCGCTAAACAGTTGGACGCAGGTTTGATCATCAGGGAGCATATAGCCCCCTTAATTAAGGGCGGTGGTGGCGGTCAGAAAACACTGGCCACGGCAGGAGGGCAGGATGCATCGCAATTGAAGCAGGTTATAGAAAAAGTAAGATCACTCCTGTAGCGATTAAAATAATAAGGTGAAAATATGGGGATTGCAATGATGAGCCCTGTAGAATTTTTTCCCTTTCTCCCTTCAAATATGGCTTTACTGCGTTAATAAAGCAAACCGGAATTTGCAGATGCCCGGGAGGACGCTGGTATAATGCTGAAACAGTGCCAGCGGTATATTACCGTGTATTTTACAGCCCAGGAAAAGATTCCCCGGCAGTTTAAGGTATCCTTGTGATCTTCATCAGCTTTTTATTGGTTCAATTCTTGCACCTTTGTATGAAAATTAAATCATATGGCAAAAGTAAACATTGGCATCACCGAAAAAAACAGGCAGGCCGTTGCCGGCGCGCTGAACAAGGTTTTAGCTGACGAGCATATCCTATATAATAAAACACGCAGCTATCACTGGAACGTGGAAGGCCCAAGCTTTATGGAGCTCCATAAATTGTATGAAGAGCAGTACACCGCTTTAGCTGAGATCATAGATGAGATAGCCGAAAGGATACGCACCATAGGTCACTATGCGGAAGGAAGGCTGAAGGAGCTGTTAAAGCTGGCTACACTGGATGAGCCGCAGGTGCCGGTACGTTTTGAGAAGCAGATACCCAACCTGGATGCAGATCATGAAACGATCATCATTAACCTGCGCAAGCTGATCAAAGATTTTGACGAAAAATATAAGGATATTGGCAGCAGCGATTTTTTGACCGGCCTGCTCAAGCAGCATGAAAAGATGGCCTGGATGCTGAGGTCATATGTAGGATAATTGCACCCGTAAATAATTGTGAGAGATGAAACCTGCCGGCCGGTGAGGGTGGGGTAAGATGTGAGATTTTCACGTTTGACCTCTGACGTTTCACAATTTAATATAGCAATAGTTTAAACGAGGCAGAGGCGGTCCCGGGGCCGTCTCCGCCTTCTTTAATTTTTGGACGCCGGCGATATGATCATCTCCCGGGAAAGCGCTTCATTAAATGAACAGTATTCAATTAATACATGATGGATCTTTCCTACATCATTAATGAGCTGGGCGAAGACAGAGAACACTACTTTAATGCTGTTGCTCCGCCCATCATACAAACCAGCAATTTCGCCTTTAAAAAGGTGGAAGACATGCGGAAGCTTTTTGAAGATGAGTACAGCGGTTACATTTATAGCCGGGGGTTGAACCCAACTGTTGATATTCTCCGGAAGAAATTAGCCGCGCTTGATGAGGCAGAGGATTGCCTGGTATTTAACAGCGGCGCTTCGGCCATATTTGCATCGGTGCTGGCCAATGTAAAAGCGGGTGATCATATCGTTTCGGTTGAAAAGCCCTATACCTGGGCTCAACGCCTGTTCAATGTGATATTACCGCGCTTTGGTGTAACCACTACATACGTAGATGGAACGAAGATAGAGCACTTTGAAAGAGCCATTTTACCACATACTTCAGTGATCTATCTTGAATCGCCCAATTCGTGGAGCTTTGCACTGCAGGATTTAGAGGCTATAGCAGCATTGGCTAAAGCGGAAGGGATCATTACCATTTGTGATAACAGCTATTGCACGCCTTTATACCAGAAGCCATTGGCGGTGGGCATTGATATTGCCCTGCAGTCGGCTACAAAATACATAAGCGGTCATAGCGATGTGGTGGCAGGCGTATTATGCGGGAGCCGAGAAATGATGTCGAATATCTTTAACAGCGAATATCTTACCATGGGCAGCGGCATTTCACCTTTTAATGCATGGCTGCTCTTACGGGGATTGAGAACACTCCCTGTGCGCCTGCAAAAAGTAACAGATAATACGACGAAAGTGATGGATTTCCTGAAATCGCATCCCAAAGTGGAGTCCGTGCTGTTCCCGTACGATGAAAGCTTCCCACAGCATACCCTGGCGAAGCGACAAATGCAGGGTGCATGCGGACTTTTATCCTTTTACCTTAAAGTGGAAAAGATTGAAGATATTGTGAAATTTTGCGAAAGCCTTCAACATATTCTTATAGCGGTAAGCTGGGGTGGTTATGAATCTTTGATCATCCCCGGTTGTGCTTCCGTATCTCCCGGGGCATATGATATCACCAAAAGGTCGCAGCGTATGCTGCGGTTATATGTAGGACAGGAGGACCCGGATTATATTATCCGGGATTTAGCGCAGGCATTAAATAATACATGAAGGGTTTTGCCAAATGTTTTTTTAGTTGAATATTTGTGGGATAAACGAAACGGGAAGTTAGCCCAGTCTGACTGCCTGTTACGGATATTATAAATTTGTTTCATGAGAAAATCATTCTGCTGGCTGGTTGTATTTGCAGCCATAGTGGCTAACCCCATTGCCAATGCACAAACCAATATAAAATGGGACCTCCGGCGTTGTGTGGAATATGCGCTTACCAATAATGTTTCCGTAAGACAGGCTGATATCCAGGCAAGATTTTCCGCTATTGCGCTGAAGCAAAGCAAACTACAGCAAATACCCTCCCTTAACTTTTCAGGTAACCACGGTTTTTCTTTCGGTCGTTCGCTGGATTACTCCACCAATGTATACACCGACAAGAGTGTAATGTATGAGCAAATGGGACTGAACGCCCAGGTCAATTTGTTTAACTGGAACAGTCAGCGGAATACCATACGGTCGAATGATTATAATTACCAGGCCGATGTAGCGGCAGTAGATAAGGCAAAAAATGATATCGCGCTGAATGTAGCCCGCCAGTACCTGCTGGTGTTATTGGATATAGAACAGGCGGAGGTAACAGGTATACAGCTCAGGCAAAGCCAGGCGCAATACCTGAATACGCGCAGGCAGGTAGACGCAGGCGCATTGCCTGAATTGAATGCGGCAGAGTTGGAAGCACAGGTGGCCAGAGACAGCGCCAACCTGATCAGCGCGCAAACGCAGATAGAGGTAGACAAGCTCACTCTTAAGGCACTGATCAACCTTCCGGCAGATGTGGCATTTGAGCTGGATGTTCCCCCGGTGGAGCAAATACCGGTGGATAATATTCTTGAAGTTTCTCCTGAAGCGGTATACCATATGGCTATACAGTCGCAGCCGCAGGTTAAAGTCAATAACCTGCGCCTGCTCGCAGCTCAAAAAAGTTATGAAGCTGAAAAGGGAAGGCAATACCCCTCCATTTCGTTGTTCGGGCAGTTGGGTACAGCCTTTAACAGCTCGTTTATAGCGCTGAATGAGGTAAACCTTGGCGACCAGCTCACACCCGCATACGTGGTTGACGGACCAGATAAAATGTATGTGTATTCGCCAAGGACTGATTTTGTTACGAGTAAAAAAAGTTTCGGACAGTTATGGGATGGATACGGTACCCAGATAAAAAATAATTTTGGACAGGGAATAGGTATCGGATTAAGCATTCCCATCTTTAATGGATGGTCGGCGCGTGCCAACATAGAAAGATCGAAATGGGATATTAAAAATAAGGAGCTGGCAATTGAGCAGGATACGTTTAAGCTCAAGCAGGACGTGTACACTGCTTATAATCAGGCGCTGGGCTCTTTCCATACCTTCAGCGCAAGGGAAAAAGAAGTGGCAACGGCCGAACGTTCTTTTGACCTTGCCTCCAAAAGGTACGACATCGGCGCAATGCAAACTATTGAATGGCTTACCAATCAGAGCAATTTATACAATGCCCGGATCAATAAGCTCATTGCTCAATATGACTATGTGTTCAAGATGAAGGTGCTTGAGTTTTACAAGGGACAGGGTATCAGGTTATAACTATTAAACAACAACGCATGAATAAAAAACTGCTTTGGATCATCATTGGTCTTGCAGCATTGGTAATATTGCTGGTGGTGCTGAAAAAGGCTGGCGTGATAGGTAAAGAAGAAGGTATAAAGGCTTCTTCGGAGAAAGTGATCAGAAGAGATATTACCGAAATTGTAACAGCGAGTGGTAAAATATATCCTGAAATAGAAGTTAAGATCAGTCCTGATGTTTCGGGTGAAATAACAGAACTTAACGTAGAAGAAGGAGACAGCGTAAGGAAAGGGCAGGTGCTGGCGCGCATATATGCTGATATTTATGCCACCCAGCGTGACCAGGCAGCGGCGCAGGTAGCCGGTCAACAGTCGCTGGTGTCGAATGCCCAGGCGCAGCTGGAGGCGCTCAAATCATCACTGGAGCTGGCCAGGCTTACTTACAACAGGCAAAAACAGCTGCTTGATGATAAAGTGATCTCAAGAGCTGAGTTTGAACAGGCCGATAATACCTTAAAAACGGCACAGGCCAATTATGATGCAGCCTTGCAAAGTGTTCGCAGCAACCAGGCGCAGGTGCAAAGCGCCACAGCCAACCTGCAAAAGGCCAATAAAGACCTGAGCCGCACAGCGTTGCTGTCGCCTATGACAGGCGTGGTATCCTTACTGAGTGTAAAGAAAGGAGAAAGAGTGGTAGGGAATTCCATGATGGCAGGAACGGAAATGATGCGGATTGCAGATATCAGCGTATATGAAATAAGAGTGGAAGTGGGAGAGAACGATGTGCAGAAGATCGATCTGGGAGATACCGCTATTATTGAAGTAGATGCGTATAACAACCGCAAGTTCAAGGGCATTGTTACGCAAATTGCCAGCAGCCAGAAAGGAGCTGCCCTGCAAACGGCCGCTTCTTCAAGCTCGTCTACCGATGTTACCAATTATGAGGTCAAGATCCGTATCCTACGTGATTCATATGCCGACCTTTTTGATCCTTCAAAGCCGAAAAAATTTCCTTTTCGCCCCGGCATGAGCGCCAGCGCAGACATACAAACCCGAACACACCGGAATGTGCTTTCCGTTCCCATCAATGCGGTAACCACGCGCGATAAAAAAGATACGGCAAGTGAAGGTGCAAAAGTGAAGGAACCTCCAAAAGCAAACAATGCACCAGCCGGCACGAATGATAATAACAGCAACGATAATACTTCTGCTGCATCCGATGACCTGCTGGAGGTAGTATTTGTATTGCAAAAAGACAATACGGTAAAACTCGTAACCGTAAAAACAGGTATCCAGGATATCAATAATATTGAGATAACGGAAGGGCTTGGCGAGGGAGATGAGGTGATCACAGGGCCTTATACCATCGTGAGCAAAACACTTAAAAACAAAACCAAGGTAAAGGTAGTTCCAAAGGAACAGCTTTTTGAAGCTAAACAATAAACAGTTAAAAGCCTGCCGCTGGCTGTTTTTGATCATACAAACGGTAATCTGTAACCGTAAACTTCTTATTTTAAAAGTTTGAGGCCTACTTTTGGGGCTCAAACTTTTTTTATGCAGTTTGGTATTATTGGTAGCGGAAGCTGGGGAACGGCATTGGCAAAAATGTTAACAGACAATGGTATGCACATTAACTGGTGTGTTCGTAACGATGCCATGGCAAAGCATATTCTGAAGAGGCAACATAACCCCAATTATCTCCAGTCTGTATCGTTCGATGCCGGTTTGTTATCGCTGTTTACCAGCTCCAGACAGCTTTTCGTGGCGTCGGATCATATTGTAATGGTTACTCCTTCAGCCTATGTGATACAACAGTTTGCGGGCATTACTGCTAAAGATCTCGCAGGAAAAAAGATCATTTCGGCTGTTAAGGGGATCTTACCGCAACAAAATGTGCTGCTCAACGACTATCTCAAAAGAAGGTTTGATTTCAACATTGATGATTATTTTACCATTATGGGCCCGTGCCATGCCGAAGAGGTAGCAGCGGAAAGATTATCCTATCTCACCTTTTCTGGAACAAGACAGGCTGCTACAAAAATGATCGCCGGCTGTTTTGCCACCCCCTATATCAATACGATTATTAATAGCGATATATATGGCGTGCAATACGCCGCCATACTTAAAAATATTTATGCCGTAGCGGCAGGGATGGCCCACGGGCTGGGGTATGGTGATAATTTTTTAAGCGTGCTGATTGCTAACTGCGCCGATGAAATGGCGGGCTTTTTACGGAAAGCGGGTATCCGGAATATCAGAGTAGGTGTACATACTTTGGCCAGTACCTTACAGGCAAAGAAGTCACCTAACTATGCCGCTTCTGTATACCTGGGCGACCTGCTGGTAACCTGCTATTCCCTGTTTAGCAGAAACCGTAATTTTGGGGCATTGATCGGAAAGGGACATTCCGTTGCCTCTGCTCAGACAGATATGAAGATGGTGGCAGAAGGATATAATGCCTCCCGCAGTATTCATGAACTCAATAAGGACATTAAGGCTGATATGCCTGTTGCCGAGAACATATACCAGGTATTATGGAAAAAAATTTCTCCCCGTATTGCCTTCAGGTATATAGAAGACAGCCTGGTGTGAGCGCTATAAAATCAGGCACATCTGCCGGAAAAATGCGCTTAAGCGACTACTCCTGCTGCTCATAAATCAATATCAAGAACAGACATGCCTGGTCTGATGTGTATTCCTTTTAATCCTGCAGCTTCGGCTCCTTCAATGTTGAGGATAGAGTCGTCTATAAAAGCCGTTTTGGAAGGATCAAGCTTATTTTCGCTCATGATCCGTTCGTACGATTCCCTTTCGGGCTTCCGCATTTGCAACAGATGAGAATAGTAGGCTTTTTCAAAATGATCATCAAAGACCTTTCCGTTGAATGCGTCTGCATATATTTTCCTGAAAGTAGTTAAATGCAGCGCATTGGTATTGCTGAAAAGGAACAGCCGGTATTTATTTTTGAGCCGGTTCAGCAGCGCGATCCTTTCTTCGGGGAACTGACCCAACATGGCATTCCATGCAGTGATCAGCTGCTCATCCGTTAAAGGCAAACCTGCGAGGTTCCTGAGCGCCTCAAGAAATTCAGCATCCGTTATACCCCCCACTTCATATTCTTTAAAAAAAGAAGACACATTGCCGCTGCGGAAAAGAGCGTTGTAATCCTTTACACCCAAATCTGTAAAATGACGTTCCGCACGTGGCATATCCAGGGTAAGGATCACGCCGCCTAAGTCGAAGATCAGGTTTTCTGTATTTTGCATGGGCTAAAAATACGGAGAATTTCGGCGCTCATCATTGTTCACTTCACATCTCAGCATTCACCATTGACTATTCAATGCCGTTTCCTTAAGATGTTGGTGGTGAATCGTGAATTCTCTCACAGATAGCACTGATTTGCACAGATTGTTTTGTTTTCATCTGTGTGATCTGTGAGACAACTCACCCGACAAGCCAGGTTTGACACAACAATAGTGTTTAATTCTAAGGAAACGACATTGATTGACTATTCACTATTCACATCACCATTCATCTCTTCTTCCCGCTATTTTTGCTTTCGAAGTGTTTCATATATCTCGCTGTTGCCATAAGAATCTGCTTTGATCGTATACAGGTATTTGCTGTCTTCCGCTTTTATAAAGTATGCTACATTTTCACCGGAAGTGATCTCGGTAACGCCAAACAAAGATTTATTGGGATTATGTTGCTTAAGTCGCGACAAAATATTCATCGGCAATAAGGAGGGCTCGTAGAAACGCATGGAGCCGACGATCTTGCCATTTTTATTATAATACACAATATATTTTACGTCCGATTGGGAGAATCGAACAGAATACTGTCCATTGGCTTCATACCAGCTTATGTTCTCCGCATCGGCAAAAGTCTCGCGGAAAGCTTTAAGTACTTTTTCAGTAACATTGGGAGCGTTGGCATACACACCTGCCGACAGCAGGGCAGCAATGGCCAGAAAAGCTATTTTTTTCATAACGTGTCATTTTCTTGGTAATTAAAAATCAATTTGACGTTCCAAAAATAGAAAGCTGATTTTCATTTAAAAGTGATACTACGCCAACGGACAGATCAAGATAAGATGAGCATATCCATAAAGCGGCAATGAACGGCAAGCTGTTGATGAAAACCTGCGGGGATCCTTTGCTGTAAAGGCTTTTAAGAGAATTGCATATTGTTACTGCACAGGGGTTAAGTTTCTGTTAAACTGGAATCCCGGAGCAGAACATGATAACCTGCAACCCTGCCGCATGAATCTCATTTCATTTTCCCATCTTTGCATTTCATTTTATATACGATATGAAGTCAGCTACAAAATACATTCATGCCGGCGTGCATCCCGATCCGTCTACCGGCGCTATTATGACACCTATTTATCAAACATCAACCTTTGTACAGGAGGGCCCCGGTAAACACAAGGGTTATGAATATGCCCGCACACAGAACCCTACCCGCACACAATTGCAGAATGCACTGGCTGCTGCTGAAAACGGGCAATACGGTATCAGCTTCGGCAGCGGACTGGCCGCAACGGATACTTTAATGAAACTTTTTAAGCCGGGTGATGAGATCCTCAGTACAAACGACCTGTATGGCGGCACATACCGGCTGATGAGAAAAGTATGGGAGGCCTACGGGCTGAAATTCCGGTTCATCGACATGGGCAATGCCGATAGCATCAGCAATTACATTACACCTGCCACTAAAATGATCTGGCTGGAAACACCCACCAACCCATTGATACGGATCATTGACATCAGGGCTTGCACTGCTATAGCCAAAAAATCAGGCATATTGGTGGCTGTTGACAATACTTTTGCCTCTCCCTACCTGCAAAACCCGCTTGACCTGGGTGCTGATATCGTAATGCATTCTGCCACCAAATATATCGGCGGGCACAGCGATGTGGTGCACGGATGTGTGATCACCAATGATAAAGCCATAGCAGACCAATTGTATTTCTTACAGAACGCCTGCGGTGCGGTTCCGGGCCCCCAGGATTGCTTTCTTTTACTGCGCGGATTAAAAACCTTGCATGTGCGTATGCAGCGTCATTGCGAGAACGGAATGGAAGTTGCACATTTCCTGCGGCAGCATCCCAAAGTGGCTAAAGTGCACTGGTGCGGATTTGAAGATCATCCCAATTATGCCATAGCCAGGGCACAAATGCGTGGCTTTGGAGGTATGATGAGCTTTGAACTGAAAGACAATACAGTGGCAGCGGCAGAGAAAGTATTGTCTTCCACCAGTATCTTCGCCTGTGCGGAATCGTTAGGCGGGGTGGAATCGCTCATCGGTCACCCGGCCAGCATGACGCATGCCTCCATCCCCAGAGAAGAAAGAATAGCAAATGGGCTGGCCGATTCCCTGATCCGCCTGAGTGTGGGTATCGAAGATGCAGAAGACCTCATCGAAGATCTGAAGCAGGCATTAGAACAATAGGCTGGAAGAATGGCAGAGAACAGGATCAAAGCGTTTATGAACAGCAAGACGGAGGAATACAACCACCCTTCCTTCATTACCGGTGATCCCATCTGTATACCGCATGGCTTTACCAAAAAGCAGGATATTGAGATTGCAGCCTTCTTTGCTGCCATTCTGGCCTGGGGCAACCGCGCTGCCATTATTGCCAAAGGCAAAGACCTGATGAACAGAATGGATAATGCGCCACATGATTTTTGTTTAGATGCAGGCAAAAAAGAACTAAAAGGATTACTGACTTTCAAGCACAGGACCTTCAATGCTACTGATATCCTTTACTTTGTTGAATTTTTTAAATACCATTATACCCACTACGACTCTTTAGAAACCGCCTTTACCCGGTGGATGCTCCCCGGAGACAGCCATACAGGGAATGCCCTGAGCGGATTTCACCGTTATTTTTTTTCACTGGAAGACGCACCTGCCCGCACCAGAAAGCATATAGCCACGCCGGAAAAAAAATCCACCTGCAAAAGGCTCAACATGTTTTTGCGATGGATGGTGCGTAAGGATGACAGGGGCGTTGATTTCGGTCTGTGGAAAAATATATCTCCTGCACAGCTTATTTGCCCTATAGATGTACATGTGGCCCGTGTAGCCAGGCGTTTTAACATGGTAACACGGCAGCAAACCGACTGGCTTGCCGCCCTGGAGCTGACGGAATATTTAAGGCAACTTTGTCCCGCCGATCCGGTAAAATACGACTTTGCATTATTTGGGTTGGGAGTGGTTGAAAAATTTTAATCATGAACAGGGAAACCATAATAGCCTTACTGAACAGGGAGTTTCCGGAAAAGATGCATGACTGGTTCAATGAAAAAGAGCCGGAGTTGATCCTGGAGGAAAAAATAAATCAGCTGATCGATAATGATTTTGCAGGATTAATTAATCTCTTGTACCGGGTATATGTAAGCGAGCAGAGGCTAAAGCAACTGCTGAGAGACAGCAAAGGAAAAGAGGCTGCCCGCACTATCACCAACCTGATCATAGAACGGCAGATCGAGAAGGTGAGGCATCGTCATTCTTTTAAGGAGCCTGACCGGAATGATGATGAAGCAGAAAAATGGTAAACAATATAATATGATCATTTACGGAATACCCAACTGCGACTCAGTCAAAAAGGCGATCGCCTGGCTCAGGAAAGAAAAAATAGATTTTACCTTTCATAATTTCAGGGAATCGGGTATAACAGCGAAGAAGCTTAATGCCTGGAGCAGGCAGGTAGGCTGGGAGAAGCTGCTCAATAAAAAAAGCACTACATGGCGCAGTCTGTCGCCGGAGCAGCAAGCCGCAGTAACCAGCCAAAGCGTGGCAGTGCAGGTAATGCTCGCCCATCACAGCATCATTAAACGCCCGGTCATTGAGCACAACGGAAAATTAACAGTGGGTTATAATGAAACCCAGTATGCAGAGGAACTGAAATAAAATAAAGTGTATCTTTTACGCATGTCTTAAAATTCACAATTGCCTGTTATCGATTTTCTTTTAGCTTTGACCTGTGAGTTATCCTGATATTAAAGTCACTTTTCTAGGCACAGGCACCAGCAGCGGTGTTCCCATGATCGGCTGCAGTTGCCCGGTTTGCACTTCTCCGGATAAGAAAGACAAGCGCCTGCGCTCAAGCGTACTCATCCAGTCTCCGCATACCACTATCGCAATAGATGCCGGGCCTGATTTTCGTTACCAGATGCTGCGTGCCGGCATAAAGCGTTTAGATGCTGTTGTTTTCACACACCCCCATAAAGACCATGTGGCAGGTTTGGATGATGTAAGAGGGTTCAACTATTTCATGCAAAAGCCCATGGAGATCTATGGCAATGAAATGACGCTGGAAGTGATCATCAGGGAGTTTCCCTATGCCTTTACAGAAAAGAAATATCCCGGAGCGCCAAACATTCATCTCAATACCATCAGTTCCGCACCTTTCCGGATCAATGATCTTGTTATAACCCCTGTACTGGTGTGGCATATGCAGATGCCTGTGCTTGGTTTTCGTTTTGGGAAATTCACCTATATTACCGATGCCAACCGGATAGAAGAGAAAAGCAGGGAAATGATAAAAGGCAGTGAGGTGCTGGTATTAAATGCCCTGCGCAGGGAAAAGCATATTTCCCATTTCAGCCTGAGCGAGGCAATAGCCGAAGTAAAGGAGCTTCAGGTGCCCGCGGCCTATTTCACGCATATCAGCCACCAGCTGGGGAAGCATGCCGAGGTGAGCAAGGAGCTGCCGGAAGGCATACACCTGGCTTATGACGGTTTACACTTTGAATTATGATCTTTTTTACCTGAATGCATTCCAGCCCTGCGCGGTCAAAGGATGCTTATTGCCTGAACGGGTGATGATATGCCTGCCTTCAGCCGGTTCGGTAATATAGCCGATAACGCTGATCTGTTCATTCAGCACTATCTTATCATAATCCTCCTGCTTAATGGTAAAAAGCAACTCATAATCTTCACCGCCGCTTAACGCGCATGCGGTGGGATCCATATCCAGTTTGAACGCGAATTGCCGGGCTGGTTCAGCAACAGGAATTTTATCTTCATATAAAACACAGCCCACATCGCTTTGCTTGCAGATATGCAGCATGTCGCTGCTCAGCCCGTCGCTGATGTCTATCATGCTGGTGGGAAGGATGTTTTTTTCTTCAAAAAAGGCAATGATATCCCTCCTTGCTTCCGGCTTTAACAGGCGGCCCAAAATATAATCCTGGTCTTCAAGATCAGGCTGAACGGAGGGGCTCTCCAGGAATATTTTTTTCTCTCTTTCCATCAGCAACAGCCCCAGATAAGCTGCTCCCAGGTCACCGCTCACACAAACCAGGTCGCCTTTTTTAGTCCCATCCCGTTTCACAAAATGATCAGGAGCCACTTCACCGATCGCCGTAACGCTGATAATAAATCCTTTGTTGGAGGTGCTGGTATCGCCCCCTACCACGTCTACATTATATTTCTCGCATGCCGCGTACACTCCCTCGTAAAATTCTTCCAGTGCCTCCACGCTGAAACGATTGCTAATGCCAATGCTCACGGTGATCTGGGCAGGTGTGGCATTCATGGCATATATGTCGCTCAGGTTTACCGCTACACTTTTATAGCCCAAATGGGTGAGAGGGGTATATACCATATCAAAATGGACACCCTCGATCAGCAGGTCGGTGGTTACCACGATCTGCCTGCCAAAATGGTCCAGCACGGCCGCATCATCACCTATGCTCAATATAGTGGAGGCGTGGTGCGTTTCGTTGTTACGGGTAAGATGGTCAATTAAGCCGAATTCGCCAAGAGATGCTATTTCCGTACGAGATGACATGAAAAAGAGTTAATGATGAAAACGGGAAAGTGAAAGCTCTTACTTTTTCTTTCCCTATATATGATTATTCCGCACCGTTTATAGAAGCCAGCAGTTGATCATGTATTTTCCCATTGGTAGCCAGTATACGGGGCTGATAAGGAGAATACGCATTACCATTAAAATCGGTAACCTTTCCGCCTGCCTCTTCCACTATTAAAAACCCCGCGGCACTGTCCCATGCTTCTAATTTATGCTCATAAAATCCGTCGAACCTTCCTGCAGCAACCCAGCAGAGATCAATAGCGGCAGACCCCAGGCGTCTTACAGGGATGCCCCTTCTTATCAACTTGTTGAAAATATCCAATGGCCCGTTAGGTTCATCTAAAAGCCGGTAAGGGAAACCTGTGACCAGACAGGAACTGGCCATATCCTGCTTGTGGCTGACATGGATCGGCTTATCGTTTAATGTAGCACCCCGGCCTTTCTCAGCTATAAAAAGCTCATTGAGGAATGGATTGAATACCGCTCCCAGCAGCATTTTTCCCTTGTGCTCAACAGCTATGCTTACACAACAGATGGGAATGCCGTTGGCGTAATTTACTGTTCCGTCTATCGGGTCAACGATCCATTTGTATTCGGAATCCATCACTATTTCGCCGGTTTCCTCACTGAGGATAAAATGACCGGGGTAATGGTCTTTAATGATGCCGATAATGGCTTTCTCCGATGCATGGTCTACTTCGGTCACTAAATTATTGATCCCCTCCTTGTTGGAGATCTTAAATGAGCCGTTGAACGATTCCTTCATAATAGGGCCTGCCGTTGCTACAGCCTGCAATAAAACCGATTTTAACATGGCGCAAAGATAGGAACTTCAAAAAAGAATTATCTTTACCCCAAACCCAAATACACGATACTATGGAATTATTCAAATCTGGCAACCCCACGCTGAGTGAAAAAATGTTCAAACAGGCTGTACCGATAGACAGCGATCAGGTGATGACGGTAAGAGGAACCTTAAATAAATTCGGTTTCCTTTTTTTAATGGTGATGGCTACCGCGTTTTTCAGCTGGTATAATTTTAGCAAAGGGGTAGATGTAACTTCTTATATGTGGGGCGGTGCTATTGGTGGGCTGATTGTGGCTTTAGTGATCGTTTTCAAGAAAACATGGGCGCCTTTCCTGGCTCCTGCCTATGCTTTGCTCGAAGGGTTGTTCGTGGGCGCCATATCCGCATATTACAATCATGCTTTTGAAACCACAGCTCCTTTTATCATTACCCAGGCGGTAGGACTGACTTTCGGTGTGGCTATTGCCATGTTCGTGCTGTACAATATGCGCATCATCCGGGCTACAGAGACCTTTAAGTCGGTCATTATCACTGCAACAGCCGGTATTGCTATCTTCTATCTTATCACTATTGTACTGCGCTTCTTCAGCATTGATATTGCATTCATTCACCAGGGCAGCACGTTCGGCATCATTTTCTCATTGTTCGTTGTTGGGATCGCAGCGCTTAACCTGATACTGGATTTTGACATGATCGAACGCGGCTCCGAGGCCGGAGCGCCTAAGTTCATGGAATGGTACGGCGCTTTTGGTTTACTGGTCACTATTGTTTGGCTTTATCTTGAAATATTAAGGCTGCTGGCAAAGCTGAACAGTCGCAAATAACCCCAACTATTTATAAAAACAGGAATGAGGATCTGGAACTTTGGGATCATCGGTGCCGGAGCGGTAGCGGAATTTCATGCTAAATCCATACAGTATCTGGAAAATGCCCGTTTGATCGGGGTATGCGGATCAGGGTCGGGCAGGGCAGAAGACCTGGCTAAAAAGTATGGCTGCCGGGTATTTCCCGATTATCATGCCATGCTTCGCAACGGGGAGATAGATATCGTTACCATAGCCACTCCCAGTGGTTTGCATATGGAGCCTGCTATAGAAGCGGCGCATTATGGAAAGCATGTACTTTGCGAAAAGCCGCTCGATATTTCGCTGGAGAGAATAGATGCCATGATAGTGGCGCATGATAAAGCGGGCACGCGGCTTGGGGGTATCTTTAATTACCGTTTTGCCGAAACAACGAATTTCCTGAAACAGGCGGTGGAGAAAGGGCGCTTTGGTGTGCTCAGCTTTGCTTCTATACATGTACCCTGGTGGAGGAGTGATGAATATTACCAACATCCCTGGCGGGGCACGCTGGAACTGGATGGTGGAGGCGCTATGATGAACCAGGCGATCCACATGGCAGACATGCTGCAATACATCATGGGCCCTATAGATACTTTACAGGCATACATTGCCACCCTTGGACACAACATAGAAGCGGAAGATACGGCTACAGCCATCCTGCGGTTCAAAAATAAAGCACTGGGCTCCATTTACGGCACTACGGCTTCCTTTCCCGGCCAGCCGCGCCGTATAGAAATAACAGGTACGCGGGGAACCGCAATACTGGAAGACAGCAATATCAAACTGTGGCAGTTCGCCGATGAAACAGAAGAAGATACCATCCTCCGCAATAAGTATGCTCCAACAGGCAGTGCCGGCGGGGCTTCAGATCCTTCGGCTATCCCGTTTGAACTGCATGCCAGCAATATCGCCGCATTTATTGAGGCGGTGGAAGGGAACCATCCATTTAAAATTGACGGAAAAGAGGCGCGCAAGGCAGTGGAGATTGTGCTGGCGATGTACCGCTCCGCAAAGGAAAATCGCACTTATCGATTTTAAGAGGATAAATTGGACCTGTCGTCAGGAGGAGCATTTCAAACAAAGCCGGCGTGCACCTGCAAAAGATGGATACACTCTGGCTTTAGCCGGGTACAGACCAGAGATGTCGTTGAAATGTTATTGCGGGCTTTTAATTATAGATGCACTTTAATATGGGGCGATACGTCCCTATTTGCCATTTTCTTCCTTTTGCTCGTGCAAAAGGAAGCTAAAAGTACGCCGGT
>CAZREP010000062.1:0-24471 GCA_964599035.1 uncultured Terrimonas sp.
AGGCACGCTTCATTCCATCGGCAAGACGAGTAGCCAGTATGAGACGGTTTTCATGAGAGCCATCATTGTATTTACCTGCAGCAATATTGCCTCCTGCACCATTAAAATGAATGTGAAGCGCATCAGGTACGGTAAGCTGGCGATAGAAGCGGGCGATGCCAGGGAAGTCGGGATTGGGTATTCCGGTGCGGTAATAGCTCTGGGGATGGCATGCATAATAACTTATAACAGCAACGGGTTTATCATTATTCCAAAAGCTTACCAATGACAGCACAGGATCAATTACTCCTTCGGGCTCAGCACGCAAAGAGGGATCTTTTGTAGACGACATCCTGGTGGTACGCACTTTACCGTCTTTGCCATAGATATTCCGGTTAGATGCTACTTTTTCCACTTTGGCCTGGCCAAGCCCCAGATGAGTAACCGGCTGGGTATAATCAAGAGATTTTTTGACGGCAACAGTGAGATGCCTGATGGTTTCCCTGCCAAAAGTGCCGCCGAATTGAGTTGGGTTAATGATGCCCGGATCAATGCCTACTTCAAGAAGAATTTGCTCTGCACCGGCATCATACCTCGGGGCATCGTGCTGGTGCAGCACATTCACTGTTACCCGGTGCGGAGTGGTTCCGGTGGCGGCGGCAAGCGCATTTTTAAACTGGTCCATTCCTTCATTGCCAATGGCAATCCAATCCATAGCGCACATTACAATGGGTTGTCCTGCCCCTAAAATAACGATACCCTTAGCCCGCAGCCCCAGATCCCATGTATTGATCTGAGGATCGTATGCCAGGTGACTTCCTATCGGTGGGGTGACATCAATATCAAATGTTGAGATACGAAGGCCCGTTGATGATGGATCCGGCTTAGCCTGTGCAACAACAAAACCCTGATTCATTGCTACCCAAAAAAATAATAAAATTCCCCGGTGAATAATATTTTTGTTTATAATACAGAACCTGGTTTTAAGTGAATTCATATACAATAGGTGATTAAGTCTAAGGTAAAAATCATTTTTGTTCAAAAACTTATCTGTTGTGCTTTATTTATTGATGTAATAAATCTTTTATTGCCTTTAAAAGAATACCTTCTGCATCAGGTGCTACATAGCTTGCACTCACTTCATAGCCACCGTTTTCATAATCTTTACCTGTACCAATATAACTCGGCCCATAATCGCCGTAGGCGGCCATGGCAACAAATAAATCCGGGCGCTCCGCTTTGGCGGCAAGCTGGTATTCGACAAACAGCTCACCGGGCATGTACAGTATTCTCGCATTTTTTAATTTCAAACAGGCGACATCAATTTGTTTTCCTGCTTCATACCTCCTTAAGAAAGCCATCTTACCGGCATTTTCACTATTTTTAAGCAGGTGGGTATTGTCTTTTTGCAACTCCCTTTGTAAGGTATACAGGTATTTAGCGGGTGGCAGAGATACCGGCTCTGTAATCCAGTCAACATCCCCTACAGTTATTGGCTGACGTTTTGTAGCATCCCAGGCACGCTTCATTCCATCGGCAAGACGAGTAGCCAGTATGAGACGGTTTTCATGTGAGCCATCATTGTATTTACCTGCAGCAACATTTCCTCCGGCACCGTTAAAATGAATATGAAGCGCATCCGGTACTGCAAGCTGACGATAAAAACGAGCAATACCGGGGAAATCCGGATTTACCACACCTGTACGATAATAACTTTGAGGATGAGTTGCATAATAGCTTATAATAGCAACAGGCTTGCCGTTATTCCAAAAGCTGACAAGTGATAATATGGGGTCAATTAATCCTTCAGGTTCTGCACGCAATGAAGCATCTTTTGTAGATGACATCCTGGTAGTGCGAACTTTACCATCTTTGCCATAAATATTCCGGTTTGAGGCTACCTTGTACACTTTTGCTTCGCCAAGCCCTAAGTGAGTAACGGGTTGAGCATGGTTAAGGGAGTTTCGGACTGAAACAGCAAGATCCCGGACGGTTTTCCTGCCAAAAGTTCCCTCAAAGCTAAGCGGATTAAATACCGATGGATCAATTCCTGCCTCAAGAAGGATTTGTTCAGCGCCGGCATCAAATCTCGGAGCATCATGCTGATGCAATACATTGACCGTGACCCTGTGGGGCGTAGTTCCGGCAGCAACGGCAAGTGCGTTTTTAAATTCATCCATTCCCTCATTCCCTATTCCGATCCAGTCTATAGCACACATCACGATTGGTTTCCCTGCCCCCATAAGTACAATACCTTTTGCGCGCAAGCCTAAATCCCACTTATTAATTTCGGTATCGTACGCCAGGGGACTTCCAATTGGAGGCGTAACATCTATATCAAAGGTCGAGATGCGAAGTCCGTCTTGTTGGGATATGGACTTTTGCCCCAACAAAACCTGTTGAGAAAATAGCAGTACCAGGATCATCATCAGTTGATGATATACCCTTAACACAATCCTGGTATGAATCGAATGTATAGTCATGCTACCTAAAACCATATTAATATGCCACGAAGGCTCAAAGCCCTGATCTTCAGGTTTAATTTTCTTCGTACCCTGACGTCTTCGTGGCAACCCACAATACCAGGCAAGCCCATATCAATTAGTTATATCCGGAATTTTGAGGGAACTCCGCACCCACATTCAAATCAATTTGTGTCTGCGGGATAGCCCAGCGAACATTGTAATCTTTAATGAACGCGCCAGGGCATAAGGGGTTATCATTATATTTTTTAACTCTTTCAATAAGCTTACCGGTACGGCGCAAAATGATCAGTCTCCATTCTTCACCATACAATTCCCTTGCTCTTTCATCTAACAAATAGTCCATATTAACATCAGCAGCCGCTACCGGGTTGGCTTCAGACCTTTGCCTCACCAGATTAATATCGGCAGCAGCGAGGTCTGGTTGGTTTAAATCAATGTAAGCTTCAGCCCGCAATAGCAGCGTTTCAGCGAAACGTAAAGCATACCAGTCTTTATGCGTAATGCCTCCACCCGACCGGCTTGGATCCAGGAAATAATGTAAAGGATCAGTAAACTTTATATGGATAGGAAATATGATTTTACAGGTATCCGCTATAGGATCAGGACGTGCCGGGTTATAAAGACCGAAATCAATTTTTTGCCCGTGGTAGGCGGATTCAGGATTATCGAAATAAAAATTCCTTTTCATATTATGCTCTTTGTTCCGGTCGTCATTATTCCAGTCGCTCTGCCAGATCGTATAATAAACAAGGCTGGTACCCCTTCCATTGGCTGTGGGCCTGCCTAATGTATCAGAATAGCCGGTATATAATCCATTGAATAATTCACCTCTGAATCCTCTCTTGCCATCCGGGGTAAGACCTATATCAAAGTAGCGCGGTCCAAAAATATAGGCGCTTGCTATCTGGCCACCACCAACAGTGGGAGGAGGTTCTACCTGAACAACCCACATGGCTTCGGTGTTTTCCGAAAGATTATGATTGCCAAAATGAAAAAGGTCGTAAAACGCATCTCCTGATCCAAAAACATCATTTCCAAGGCCTGTTCCAAAACGACTGGTCATCAATGCATAGCCATAGTCATTAATTACATGATTACATGCATCCAGCGCTAAATCGGGTTTATCCATTTCAAGATAGGTTTCAGCGAGATAATGCCATGCCGGGCCCTGGGTAATTCTTCCGGGCGCTGCTTCCTGCCCCCGCCTTGGTAAATTGGCGGCTGCAAATTTAAAATCCTCTACCATTAAATCATGAATATCTGCAATAGGATCCCTGGTAAAATCAGCTTTAGCCGACTGAACAGGCTCTTTCAAAAGAGGAATTTCTCCGTAGGTAGAAACAAGATACCTATATAGCCATGCCCTGAAAAACCTGGCTTCGGCGATGTATACATTTTTGCCAGCCTCGCCACCCTGAAAAACAGAGGGGTCTGCCAGTTGCACTTTATCAATCAATACGTTTGCCCACTGAATGATCTGATATCCAAAATTCCAGGTGTCTATAACATTTCTCCATACAGGCGTCATATCTTCATAAGAGTTCAAATACAGTCCACCGGGGCCGGGTGTTTCGCCATTGTATCCGAGATCAGACCCGTGAGTTGCCCAGTTCATTACTCCAAAAGTGCCAAATGAATAATAAACCTGGCGAACCTGGGCATGAATAGCAGTAATGCCCTGGAGCGCCCCTGCTTCGGTAAGGTAGGCGTTGTCGGGTGATAAAAAGTCAAGAGGCTTTTCATCTAAGACTTTTTTACTGCACGAAGGAAACAGGCATAGTATAACTATAGCTACTGCGAGGCACTTTTTGCCAATATTTTTTATATTATGTTCCATTGCATAATTTTTATAGCATTTCATAATAGTAATGTTTAATCAGCAATTGATTATAAGCTGAATCTTAGCCCAATAATAAAATTCCTCATCAGCGGGGTATCGCTCACGCCAATTTCGGGATCCCATCCCTGCCAGTCCGTCCACACATAGGGATTTTTACTGGATACATACACCTGGGCAGATTGCATCTTTAACTTATCCAGTATATTCCTGCCTAAAGAATAGGAAAGAGAAATATCCTGCAGGCGTATAAAGCTTCTGCTCTGGTAAATGCCGCTCTGAACAAGAGGAACATTATAAATGCCGGTAGTATTTTTGGTTGGGGCATCTGGTCTCCAGTACGTATTGATCGCTGAATTATTATGCCTGTCGGGGAAGTAATAGAGAGGATTAATATATAGCTGATTATCTGCAAGGTAAAAACGCTTACCACCTTGTATAGAATTAATAAACACAGACAGCGTAAAATTCTTGTAAGACACTGTGTTATTAATGCTGAAACGGTAACTTGGCGCTTTATACCCTATTACCTTCCTGTCCAGAGCAGCAGTTATTGATCCATCTCCATTCTGGTCAACATACCTGAACTGTCCCGGGTACCATCCGCTCAGGACCTCGCCTTTGAAAAATTCATCTTCTGTCCAAACCCCTCCGGGGGCCATCTCGTAATCATAAATAGCGCTGATAGGCTCGCCTACAAACCAGGAGTTACCTATATCATTGTCTTGATCTCCTCCATACAGTTTTGTGATCTTATCCCTGTTCAGGGCAAATACAAAATTGCTTTCCCATCTGATATCAGCCGTATTGATATTGACAGATTTCAAATTAAATTCGATACCCTTGTTACTAATACCTCCTATATTAGCCCATATACTTGCATAACCTGCAGCTCTTGGTAGCTGTCTTTGAACAAGAACGTCTTTTGTTTTAGCAGTATAAAGGTCCAATGAACCGGTAATCCTGTTTTTAAGGAAACCGAAGTCTATACCCACATTGTATGAAGCCGTTGTTTCCCAGGCAAGGTCAGCATTTGATAAGGTACTTGGGTAACTTCCTATGGCGGTCGCTGCTCCATAAACATAATTAAGGGTAGCCATCCTGGATAAACTTGCGTAACGGCCTATTCCCTGATTTCCATTCTCCCCATAAGAAGTTCTTAGTTTTAAATACAACCCTTTATCCTGCAAAAATGATTCCTCCGACAGTACCCATGCCAAAGAAGCGGAAGGAAATGTTGCAAACTTTTTATCGGCCCCAAATCCGGAGAAGCCATCACGGCGTACCGTACCTGTGAACATATAGCGTGATTTATAACTATAATTCACACGGGCCATGTATGCAAGGCTGTTTTCTTCGTAAGCCGTTGATGCCGCGGTTGCCCCTTCACCAAGCCCCAGGTTATTATAGCCAAGAACGTCATTATTGAACCCCTGTGCATTGGCGGTGGTAGAACTTCCTTTATTGAGCTCCCTGCTGAAAAGTAGGGTGGAATTGACCTGGTGATCGCCAAAAGTCCCTGAATAGGTAATGATATTATTGATATTCCAGTTCCGCGATTCCGATGGATTTTTTACAGCCAATCCCCGGTTACTCACACCGGCAGGTGTAGTGATTGAATTGAATGTATTATTATCCCTGGTAGCATAAATATGAGAGTAATTGAGCTCATATTGCAATCCCTGTATCCATGGAACCTTTATTTTGGCGCTACCTACTGCAAACAGCTCATTGCTTATATCTGAATTATCAATATAGAGATTTACGAGAGGGTAGGGTTGAAATAGCTCGCCGCCAAGATAAATCTCGTAATTCGGCTGCCCTATATAGTTATTAGCCAGGGGGCTCGCAACTCTTGCATTTGCCAAACTTGCAGCTATACCTGAATTATCCCTGTAACTGTACGATGTATTTACCCCCAATGTAAGCCATTCATTTACTTTGCTGTCTAAATTCAAACGTAATGTGATCCTCTTAAAATTGTCGTTCAGCTGAATTCCCTCTATGTCGGAATAAGATCCTGATAAATAGTAAGAAGTATTGTTAGCGCTTCCCTGGAGGTTTACGCTATAATTTTGCATAGCCCCTTTACGCAAAACTTCATCTACCCAATCAATTGAATTTCCGGCCAGGTAATTTTGCTTTTCGTCAAAAGTTCGAATGTAGCCGGCTACTACTTCACGATTGGTAACATCGGGTCTTACCGGTCTTCCTGCCGCACTGGTAGGATTGGTTTTGTACCAGGCATATACTTTATTTTCCCAGTCCCAATCGAGCAGCCTGACGGCAAATTCTTCGGCATTCATTACCCTCATGGGATTATTGGTCATATCCTGGAAACCGGTGTACCCGCTGAATGAAACCACCGGTTTTCTGGATTTGCCCTTTTTGGTGGTAATGAGTAATACGCCGTTGGCCGATCTTGATCCGTATACCGCTGCCGCACTGGCATCTTTAAGTATATCTATCGTTTCCACATCATTGATGTTGATATTGGCTATACTCCCATTATAGATCACACCATCAAGAACAATTAAAGGCCGGTCGGATGCAGATAAAGATGTTTGTCCTCTTACAGAAAGCGTAGGCTCACCGTCCGAGCCGCCTCTTCCTTCAAGGTTTACCCCTGCAGAGGCACCTACCAGTGCCTGGAAAAGATTCACATTGCCCTGGGTGGCTTTATCGTCCATAGTGATCCTTGCTATTGACCCTGTTACATCACTCTTCTTCTGTGTTCCATACCCGATAACCAGCACTTCATCATTAATGGCTACAGAGGATTTCAGTTGAACAGTAATGTTTGTTTTATTTTCAGTCTTTACTTCAATCGTTTCAAAGCCTACAAAGGAAATGACCAAAATGGAGTTGGGTTCGGCTTCTATGGAAAAATTGCCGTTAGCATCGGATTTGACGCCACTGCTGCTTCCTTTTACCAGGATCGTAGCCCCTTCCAACGGCTGTCCGCTATCATCTGTCACCCTTCCCGAAATATTGATCATCACCGGTGGCGGATCAAATGCTTCCTCCTGCATTTCCTCCCGGACAATCAGCTTTTTTTCCTTAATGATGATCATGGTATTTAAAATGGTGTAGGTTAGCGGCTGTGTTTCCAAACACATATCCAATGATCGTTCTATAGAGGCGTTCTGAACATTGATACTAATATTCCTGCTCTTTTTCAGGAGGCTCCTGGTATACACAAATGTGTAACCCGTTTGCCTGTTGATCTCTCTGAAGATTTTCTCAAGGGGGGCATTTGTTTCAGCCAGGCTCACCGACTGTGAAGACAGCTTTGCGCTGGCGCTCATACAAACAGCGAATAAAAAAACAGTTGTCAGGTTCATAATCAAAAGCGTTTTAAACAAACCCTTTTGCACCAATAGCTTAAATTGGCGATAAGCAAATGATCGCATAAATTTGTACTTGGTTTTGGTTAAACAATAAAAAACAATCGAGTCGTTTTGCGTTGGATTAACCTGACTTTCCGCCGGAAGTGTTGCAAGCGCTTCCGGTATTTTTTTGAGGTTAACCCTATCATCCTATTTAAAAATTTTCATACCGTATTTCAGGTCATTCCATGTTGTCTATTCCATGTCTCTTTCTATGGTAATACAATGATTTTTGTTGTTTCTATTTCAAAATGCACTTTACCTGTATACTCCAATGCTTTTAACACCACCGAAAGTTTTGTATTCCTTGGGATCTTTGCATAAAAAAGATCATCAATCTTTCTGCTGTATATTACTTCTACATTATACCATCTCGACAACTGCCTTGCAATCGTTTCAAAATCTAATCCTTTAAAATCAAAATAACCGTTTTTCCATGCCACCGCTTCCGAAAGATCAACCCCGCTCACTACCTTCAACTGTTCTTCCCCGGCAAGCCGTAGCTGTTCCCCGGGTTTGAGCATCACGCTGTTACCGCTTTTTATAAACTTTACAGCGCCTTCCAGCAGGGTCGTTTCAAGCCCCGGCTCATCTTCATAGGCCATCACATTGAAGTGCGTTCCCAATACCTCCACTTCACCTCCGCTTCCTGAAGCTGTATTGATCTTTACGATGAAAGGAACTTTATCCTTTGTGCCTGTTTTGACCAACGGGGCCACCTCAAAATACACTTCTCCGGTTACTTCCACCACCCTTTCTTTCGCCGGGAAAGAGGCAGGGAACCGTATGGATGATGCAGCATTCAGCCAAACCTTTGTACCATCCGACAGCTCCACCGTGTATTGTCCCCCGCGTGGTGTAATAATAGTGTTGTATGCCAGCTGGCCGGGTTTATTTTCTCCCGACTGGTAATTCAGCTTTTCCCCCGACTTGATCACAGCAGCACCTCCCTGTTGGGTAAGTATCCCGTTCTCAGCCTCATCGAGCAATATGCTGGAGCCGTTATCCAACATCAGGGTAGCTTTGTTAGTCCCAGGATTTACATCATAGGTGATCTTTTTCCTTTCTGTTTTTAGGGTACCGGCAAGGGATTGAGGGGCATCATCGCGGGATACAAAATATCCTGCAAACAGTAGCGCCAATATCACAGAAGCGGCGGCAAACACGCCTTTGCGGAGCCTGATGATCAAGGCCTCCTTTTTCGACCGGGAAATACCGGCCCGCTCATGAATAGCCTGCAACAGTGCTGACGGATCATCCAACACTGCGCTTTCTTCACTGCTATGAAGAAAATCTGCCTCGAATTGCTCCCTCAGTATGGATTCTAATTCCGGACGACCGGTATTTTCCAGGTAATGCGAGATCCATTCTTTTTCTTCCGTAGTCCATTCTTTTTTTTCCAGCAATTGCATCAGCCTGTCTCTCAGAGACCGCGTGCTGTTATCTTCCACATGTTTAATATTAATGTTTGATCAATGACGACAATTGGAATGCCTGCCTGCTTACGCTACTAATAAAACGGGGATATTCAAAAAACGGGGGGGGTACAAAACAGACAAAATAAACAAAAGAGAGATGATGGATTGCGGCGGTTGGGTGTGTATATAATCTTTTACAAAGTCCATTGATGCGGTGAGATATTCTTTAACCGTATGTTTTGAAATGTTTAATTCCTGAGCAGTCTCCTCATAGGTCTTTCCTTTGAGCTTGCACAGCTCAAAAACCTTCCTTTTTTGAGGCGACAACCGGCTCACTGCCTGCTGTACCAGCCTGAAGCGGCTCTCCTGTTCTTTTTCTTTTCTGTAATCCGGTGATTCATCCGCTATGTTCAGTTCTCCGGTAAGGAAGGGCACAGCCACACTGTGCCTGAGATGATCGATACATTTACGATAGCTCGTGGTAAACAGCCAGCCTGCAATATTTACCCCGGGATCCAAAGTGCTTCTTTTCACCCATAAAGCAATAAACACTTCCTGCAGGATGTCTTTTGCAGTATCCCGGTCTTTAACGAGCTTAATAATATTTATATAAACTGCACTGTGGTATTTCCAATACAATGCATTGAAGCCAGAGACATCATCATTTTTAATATCTCTCAAAAGCAGTTGTTCATTCCTAACGTCCGGTTTCATAAAACAACAAAGAAATAATGCATTACGCAAAGGCAACCGTTTGGTATAATATAAAGATAGGGAATAACTATATAAAAAGCTACAGTAACCGGCTCAATCCCCGCTATGAGATGTCAGGTATCAGTTGATTTCTGATTCTTTGATTGTTGATTTCTGATTTGGGTGGTGGTACTTTGGGCTTAACAGGTATCAGAGACGAGAAAAGACAAATGAGAAACGATAAACTCCCTCCGCCACTAAAAAAAATTTCAACTTTTTAAAATTCATTAACAAAACCGTTTTTAATAGCATATTATTTTCGCACCATCCTTTACGGACAAGGGCTATTATTTATTAATGGATGTAAACATTTATTAATGGTATGTTAGCAAATTTTTATTTCTGCCAAAACTATCTGAAGCGTTTAGTTTTCTTCGCTTTTTTATTGCTGTTCTTTTCAACGGCTTATGCCCAGCAGCAAAAATCCACTTTTACTGCCCGTCTCATGAATATCGAATCGGCAACAAAAGATCCTTTTCGGTACAGTACTTCGCTGCACAACGGGAGCGGCCGTGCCCAGGTTTATGAATTACTGGCGAAAGCGCCCGAAGGATGGATCGCAGTTTTCCGTACAGAGGGCAGCCAGGTGGCGGCACTGCGGCTCGATTCAGGCAAAACACAGGAGATTTCCGTGGAGATCACTGCCACTCCCTCCGCCAGGCCCGGCAAGTACAACATACCGGTGAGCGCTGTTAGTAACGGCGATACACTCCGGCTTGAACTGGAGGCGGTGGTGAAAGGCAGCTACAGCCTTGAGCTCACTACTCCCACCGGGCGACTGAGCGACGACATTACGGAAGGCCGGAGCAGGGAGCTTCACCTCACGGTAAAGAATACGGGCACGCTTCCGCTCGACGGGGTGGAGCTGTCTGCACAGTCTCCCACACAATGGAGCGCCACCTTTGAGCCGGCAAAAATTGAAAGGCTCGATCCCGACCAAACGCAGGAAGTTAAGGCTACACTCAACGTTCCCGATAAAACCATTGCCGGCGATTACGTAACCACTTTTACCGCCAGGAACAGCTATGCCAATGCCAATGCCGCATTTCGCATGACGGTAAAAACCTCGCTGTTTTCGGGATGGATAGGCATCATCGTTATCCTCCTGGCATTGGGGCTTGTATACTACCTGATTCGTAAATACGGGAGAAGATAAATGATCATGGAAAATCCCATCATCGAGCTGGAAGGATTGACGAAATGCTACGGTTCTGTGAAGGCTGTAGACGACCTTCACCTGAAGATCGACAGGGGAGAAATATTCGGCTTGCTGGGCCCCAACGGAGCCGGCAAAACCACCACCATACTCATGATGCTGGGGTTAACGGAACCTTCGTCCGGCAGCGTTAGGGTATGCGGCGTAAACGCTACCAGCAACCCTATTGAAGTGAAGCGGAAAGTGGGGTATATGCCAGACAGTGTCGGCTTTTATGATGACATGACAGCCATCGAAAACCTGATGTATATAGGACGACTCAACGGGATCACAGATCATGAAATAGAAGCCCGCGCACGGGAAACTATGGAAAACGTGGGTTTGGGCGATGAGATGCATAAAAAAGCATCAGCTTACTCCAGGGGTATGAAGCAAAGGCTGGGACTGGCAGATGTGCTGATCAGGGACCCGGAAGTGATCATCCTCGACGAGCCTACGCTGGGTATCGATCCGAGCGGCATCAAGGAATTTCTTGCGCTTATCCGTCAGCTCAGCCGCCAGCAGGGACTTACCGTACTGCTGTCGTCTCACCATCTGCACCAGGTTCAGCAGGTGTGCGACCGCGTAGGTATTTTTGTAGACGGACGCTTACTGGTGGAGGGAAATATTGAAACGCTGTCGCGCAATTTATTCGGGGAAGAGTCGTATGTGATACTCGTTAGCGTGAGGGAAATGCTCCCCGCATCATGGGAACATGCCGAAGCGCTGCAGACACTCCAGGGAATTAAAAAAATTGAGGTAGATAAAAACACGGTTGAGATTTCCTGCCGGGAAGACATTACACCCGATATCGTTCGCTTCTTCGTACAAAAGGGTTTGAGTGTAACAGGCGTGCAACAGAAGGCGTTCGGGCTTGATGAGATCTATCACCGTTATTTTCAGAACAGTCAAAAGAAGCATATTTCCAATGGAAAGTCTGCCGGTTTATTTCAAAGATCTTTTTTCAAAAGGAATAATGCATAACAACCAGGTACAACAGAAAAAAGAAAGCCCGTTTTGGGTGATGGTACGCAAGGAAACCGGCGACCATATCCGCAGCTGGCGTTTTATTGTAATGCTGGTGCTGATCATGCTTACTTTTTTCGGAGCGCTATACGTGTCGCTGAACAATATCAGTAAAGCGGTAGGTAATATGAAGGACCCCGACCGGCTCTTTGTGTACCTTAAACTGCTCACCACGTCAGACGGCACGCTGCCTACCTTTCATATATTTATAAGCTTTCTCGGGCCGCTGCTGGGTATTGCGCTGGGCTTCGATGCGGTAAACGCAGAGCAGAACAATGGTACATTAACCCGCCTGATGGCACAGCCGGTGTACCGGGATAACGTGCTGCTCGCAAAGTTCTGCGGCGCACTAACCGTGGTAAGCGTACTATTCGTTTGTCTTGCCCTGCTGATGGTCGGCGGCGGACTCGTCATTACCGGGGTGCCGGTGGAACCGGTGGAACTGCTGCGTATACTGGGATTTATTGTGCTGAGCATTTTATATGTAGGCTTCTGGCTCAGTCTTTCCATCTGGCTGTCTGTGAGGTTCCGCAATGCGGCCACCTCCGCGCTTACCGCCATTGGTATATGGCTTTTCTTTACCGTATTCTACCGTATTATTGTAAACGTGGCAGTCAATACCATGCTCCCTTCATCCGGTTACCTGAGCCAGGACGAAGTGATCTCTTACAATAACCTGCTGCTGTCTTTGCTGAGGCTTGCGCCCAGCCAGCTCTATACCGATGCTGCCACTACCCTGCTGATGCCTTCCGTGCGAAGCCTTGGCCCGTTAACAATGGAACAGATGGCCGGTGCCATTCCTTCCCCGTTGCCATTTAAAGAAAGCCTGATGATCGTATGGCCGCAGGTAACCGGGCTGCTCGCCGCCACAACCGTGTGCTTTGCACTGGCCTATTATTCTTTTATGCGCCGCGAAATCAGGACCTGATCATCACCAGGTTATTCATATGTTTTCCCAATGTTTATTTCTCGCCCGCCTACCGCAGGTCAGGCAGCATGTGCAGTGGAGCAGCGTGCGCAACCTATAGCAAAGCTTTTCAACACAACGAAGACAACCGGCAGATAAGCTGCGTAGCAGCAATCATATTGGTAAGAAAAAATAGAGAAAAAGTAAAAAGGCGCATAGCGCCGTAATATTAAAACTGGTTTCATACAGAGGCTATCCCTGATCAAAAAAGTCAAATATTTTGGCGCGCTGCGCCTGATAAACGCACTATGAAAGAAAAGAAGTGGATAACACAGTCGGGAGCGAAGCAGCGTGCCCAACGTATTCTACTCTTCTTTAAGTTCGTTGCGGGAAACACCTTTCCAACTTCAACCTAATAATATCCATAGCACACACTATTATATTTATTTCTCGCAGCGTGCGCAGCGAAGCGCGGTGTACGCAACGTATCCTTCTTTGCGATCGCTGCACCTTTGCGCTCGCCGCGTGAAACGTGGAAGAATGTTTTTCTACTCAACTTAATAATATCCATAGCACACACTATTTGATCTGGGCATACAGGTCGGGATAATCTGTGATAATACCATCCACACCCATATCTTTCAGGCGCTGGAGATCCTCTGCCGTATTCGGCGTCCATGGAATAACAAGAACGCTTTTTTCGTGGAACCCTTTTACCATATCGTCTGTAACAATAGTAAACTCCGGGCTGAATATATCCGGCTTAAAGCCCAGTTCCTCAATATAGCCTTCCGGTGTTTTTATATTCGCTTTTCCTACCAGGAAGGAGGTTTTAACCGTGGGGTACTTTTCATGGATAAGCTTTAAAGCCCTTATATCAAACGACTGGATCATGGTGCGTGGCGCAATATTTTTATCAATAATAATTTTCATCGCCGAATCGATATATTCTTCCAGGGAGGGATAGGTTTTTCCGTCGCTGTTGGGGTTCGATTTGATCTCGATATTGTAATGATTCACATGCTGCTTTTCTTTTGCATATGCTTCCACCGAATCGATCAGCACACTCAGCAGCGGCTTAACGGCAGGTATCTTTTTTTGGCGCGGGAAACCGGGATGCGGCTTCATGCCTACATCATATTTGATAACACTGTCGTAAGGCATATCATAGATCAGCCTGCTGTAACCATCTTCTTTTGTCATTTCTTTTCCTTCGGGAGAAAGACAAAAATCGCTGCTGAAATACGAATCATGTGAAACAATAATCTTTTTATCTTTAGACATCTGGAGATCTATTTCCAGCGTGCAGTCATAATCAACAGCAGTTTTTGCCGAAGCGATCGTACTTTCGGGTACCAGCCCCCGCCCGCCGCGATGCGCCTGCTTATCAAAACTCCTGAGGTTATCTGTATGCCTGGCGCCTGAACTGCATGAAACTACTGCTGCGAAAAAAGACAGGCAAAATAACTGGCGGATGGTCATTCTCATTGTGTTTAATTTGTCTGAGGGAATGTAGATTTTAATATTGAACTTGTTTAAACTATTCTTTAACCACATAGATACATAGGAAAATGCATAGAATTGAAATGCTCAATTTAGGCTGAAAACCTGGCAAAACATAGTATTTTCATCTACGATGAAAATCTATGAGACTCTTTTTTCTTCTTTCTGTGCAAAAAAACTATGTTTCTATGTGGTTTATATTAAAAAGGTTAAAAAAGCGCTTTATGATATTGCTTTTCCCATAAAGGGGTCGCTGTAGCTTTCCTTACCGGTTTCCACCCTGCCTGCATACCGCCGGCTAAAACCGGGATGCTCTTTTACGCTTACCGAAAAATCATACCAGCCGTAGCTTTTCTCCAGGTTGAGCGCAATGGTTTCCTGTGCCAATGGCATTATCTTTTTGGATACCGGCTTATTTTTATAAGCATTGTCTGTGATGACTATCGTGTAGGCACTACGACCATTAAGGTTGGATATTTTTATCTCTATATTGCCGGTAAGCTTATTCTTTTGCAGCCCGCTTTGCTGGTATTCGCAGTCTATATGCAGATCAGGATCCGACTCATTGCCCGCAAACTCACGAAAGAAGCCATTGGGACCGTAAACCCGGAGATGGTACCCTGTTTCTTTAAAAGCGCTTAAGGGCCATTGATCGGTTAATGCATCGCCTGCCTTTACGGCAAAATGCCAGGCGCGAACAGGTTCAAATACTGCTTTACCGGTTCGCTCACTCTCTGGCGTAAGGTATGCTCCCGGGGCATACACAATAAACGGTGCGCCCACAGCCTCATTGCCAAAAACCGTACGCTGTGACTGCATGGTAAGTTCAAAGCTCTTCTTATCACTGTTCAGTTTCCCCTCGGCATACAACTGGTAGGGCAACGGCCTCGAGCGGCGTATCCCAGGCTCCTGCAACAGCAGCCACCGGTGGGGATCGCGGTTGATCTGTGCGATCTCTTCCGCCGACAGCTTTTTGAAATTATTGGGCTCGTTCTTAAACTTCGCATTGTAAATTTTCTCAAGAAAAGGATCTCTCTGCAACAGGAATGACCGCGATTCCTTTTCCTTCCCGTCGTACAAGGTAAAGGCCGAAGTGAGATTGCCGCTTACCGTACGCCGCCATTCGCTGATATTTTCTTCCCTGATATTCGTCTTATATTTTTTATTCACAAAATCCTCCAGGAACTGCAACGTAGACGTATGATCAAAAACCTGTGAACATACTTTGCCGCCACGGCTCCACGGAGAGGCAATGATCATGGGCACCCGGAAACCCAGACCGATAGGACCGCCTCTTGCTTCTTTTTCTTTTATCCCTTCTTTCAGCTCCTGCTCCCGGCGTATATATTCCACCCCGCTGGTATTTACACCCGGTGAACATTTTCCCGTGCGGGGATCTTCAGGGTCTGGCGCTACAAAAGGAGGGACATGGTCAAAATAACCGTCATTTTCATCGTAGGTAAGAATAAAAATGGTTTTCTTCCAGACGGCAGGATTTTTAGTCAGGATATCGAGTATCTCCGAAGTGAGCCAGGCGCCGTACCAGGGTGCGCTGGGATGATCGGAAAGATTCTGGGAAGGAACAAGCCATGACACAGTAGGGAGCTGCCCCGAATCCACATCCTTCCGGAACTGGTACAGCACATCCCCCTTGGGAGCAAGCAGCTCCCGCTCCACACCGTTTTCCTCGTATTTCAATAGCTCCAGCGCATGGTAATCGGGATCGCCTTCATTGGTGGTAAATGCCCGGCGATAAAGATTTTTTTGGTATGGAGACAGCTTTTCAAAATTTGCTTTGCTCCATTTCACCAGCTCTTCTTTGGTATCCTGCAAGACCTCTTTCTTCTTCTCAATTTCTTTTTTCAATGGCTCATAGCCCTTATCGGTGGCAGCTATTACCTGCAGCTTTTCCTGGAGACTTTTTATTTCACCGGGAAGAGAGCCCGCAAGCACTTCTAAGCTTCGTACATAACGGGTAGAGAACCGGGCGTTGTACTGCGACAAAAATTCCAATTGATTGCAGCCAAAATTGGCTAGCCAGGATCTTTCTTCCCCCTGGAACCCACCACCGGTAGTAAGATCATTCTGGTATACTTTCCATGAAATATTATTTTCTTCCAACCGCTCGGGAAATACCTTCCAGTGCGCCTCCCCCCAGGGAATATCGTTTCTGATATACGCTTTGGTGCTACCGGTCTTTTCGGCACGGATAGTGCCTCCCCACATATACAGGCGGTTGGGCCAAGTGCTCGTCATGGCAGAGCAGAAATGCTGATCGCAAACCGTAAAGGCATCTGCCATAGCATAATTAAAGGGCAGGTCATCGCGGGTGTAATACCCCATGGTGAGCGGCATATCGGCATACTTTTTATTCCCCGACCTTTTGGCCTCGAGCCATTGATCGTACTTACCCAGGTTATTGGCATCTACCTGGCTGGAGCGGGAATGGGGAACAGAGCCCATCCATGTTATTTTGGTATCGCGGATATCAAAGCGGAACGGGGCATAGGTTTCCCCGGCTTTATTGGTTTGCAGCCACACCAGGTTTTTATCAGGCAGGCTGATGGCACGCGGATCGTTGAAGCCTCTCACACCGCGCAGGGTGCCGAAGCAATGATCGAAGGAGCGGTTCTCCTGCATCAGGATCACTACATGCTCCGCATCGAGGTAAGTGCTTCCTGTTTCGGGATCGATGGCAAGCGCACGCCGGATCGACGCGGGCAGTGTATGGGATAGACCTGTCGCACCCGACAACAGTGCAGCTTTTTTTAGAAATTCTCTTCTTGTATCCATGATGTATTTATTGATATTAATGGAGGTAGGGGGTCAGTAGCTTTGCCCACACTTTATAGCCTTCCGCATTCAGGTGCAAGCCATCTAAGGTATACTTTGCATCTAATTTTTTTGCTTCATTTAAAAAATGAGGATGCAAATCAATCACCTGCATGTGCTCTTGTTTTCCCAAAGCTTTGATCTGCTCATTGAGCCACAAAATATGCTCATCTTTATTATAATGATTCTTAAACTGAGAAAACTCATTATTGACCGGTAACAGGGTCTGAAAATAAATTTGGGTGCCCGGCGATTCCTGCCTGATCCGTTGAACGATCTGCCTGTAATTACGGGCAATAACACTATCGGGTATATTTCTTGAAATATCGTTTATCCCGATCAAAATAAAAACTTTTGCAGGCTTTCCCCCGGTCACTTCATCCAACCTTTCCAGTACACCAAAGGTAATATCTCCCGAAATGCCGCGGTTATGTACATTGCATATGCCCAATAGCTCATTCCAGTCTACCCTGTCGGTGATGCTGTTGCCTAAAAAAACGATATCGCTTGCCGCATGCGGATAGCTTCGATACAATTGTGATTCAAACTCATAAAGCCCCGGCCGGTAGGTGCTGTCCCATTGAGGGGTTTGTGCCTGTATGGCAATCACTACGCAACAAAAAAAGGCGCATGCGTATATTTTCGCTTTCATATCGTATTTAAAAATAATAAAGTTAGTCGGTCATGGCAATAATAAAGCAGGCAAGGACTTGTTCGCATATGCTTACCGCCGCCTGTGGGGAAAACAACTACAGTGCCTGGTACAGATCAATTCATAATGCCCTTTTGCATATGTTCACTTTCCTCTTCTCTGGCAGCCCCGGGTAAAGAGGGGAATTGCCTGCCCAGCAGGTACCCGTTTGCCAGTGCAGAGAACAGTTCAACCTGGCGTTCTTTCCAGGCCTCATCACGGTTTAATGCTTTCATCATTATTTCGGCAACACGGGGTGCAAGATCATGGGCAGCTTTTGCATCAATAAATAAAATCCGGGTACGACGTGCAAGTACGTCCTCCACAGTTCTGGCCATTTCATTTCTTACCGCCCATATTACCTGTGCGCCATAGATCTCTTCCTGCGTGCTCAAAGGGCTACTCCATGCAACATCTGCAGCCATCAATGCCCGTATTGACTTTTCATCGGCACCATATAATGAAAGCGAGCCTTTGGAGCTTTCAGTAGTATAACCGTGGATCTTAAGATGCCGGGTAACACATTTTTTAGGGGGTAGCATTTGTTGCCTGATGATCTCCGACAGGGTATCTTCCGCCATTTTGCGATAGGTGGTCCACTTCCCTCCTATTACGGAAACCAGGCCGCTGCCGGAAATGATTATTTTATGGCTCCTTGAAATTTCTTTGGTTTTATCCGTACTGTCGTCGGTAGCTGCCAGTGGCCGCAGTCCTGCAAAAACACTCAATACATCGGCTTTTTCGGGTTGCCGGGATAAATATTTTCCTGCCGTTTTCAATATAAACTCCACTTCTTCCGGAAGCGCTCTCGGCTCAAGGGAGTGACTGTTGAGGGGGGTATCGGTAGTGCCCACCAGTACTTTGTTATACCACGGGATAGCAAAAAGCACCCTGCCGTCGTCGGTACGGGGTATCATAATAGCGTCCGGGCTCTGCAAAAATGAGCTGTCCAACACCAAATGGATCCCCTGGCTGGGGCGGATCATAGAACGGGCGCCTGCATTATCCAGCTTCAGTATTTCATCTACAAAAACGCCGGTAGCATTCACTACCACTTTTGCCTTCACCTCATAAACCTCACCGGTTTCTTTGTCGAGGATCTTTACCCCGTCGATAACATTATGCTCATTTTTAGTTAACGCAGTTACTTTACAGTAATTGATCGTTACTCCGTTATATGCTACGCAGGTCTGCGCCAGATTGATGGCGAGGCGTGCATCATCAAAAGTACCGTCGTGGTAAAGCACTCCGCATTTTAAAGAAGACCGGTTGATCGTGGGCAGGCGCTTAACCACTTCCTTTCCGGAAATTAATTTTGACCTCCCGATGCTCAGCTTTCCGGAGAGCCAGTCGTACAGGGTAAGACCAACCGCATAGAAAAGTCCCCGCAGCCAGGAATAGCATGGAATAATAACCGATTCGTTTTTGGTAAGATGGGGCGCATTCTGCAGCAATAATCCTCTTTCTTCTAATGCTTCTCTTACCAGGCTTATATTTCCCTGGGCCAGATAACGTACGCCCCCGTGAACCAGCTTGGTGCTCCTGCTTGAAGAGCCTTTTGCAAAATCCTCCTGCTCCACCAGCAGTGTTTTATATCCCCTCGTTGCCGCATCTACGGCAATGCCCAGCCCAGTTGCGCCGCCACCGATGATCACCATATCCCATTGCTTCGTTTCTTTTACACGCCTGATCTGCTCATTTCTATCGAAAAGTTTCACTCGAAATCAAATTTATAAAATAAGAAATCAAAAACGAACATAAAGTAAATTTTAGAAACTGTCAAAAATAATCAGAATTTACATATTACTTCCTGCTTCTATCATTTTCACCCACGGGATATGCGGCTATGCGAAAATCGGGGATGCCTCCGCCCACGGCAGGCCGACACCAACCAACCGGCTACAAATTGAAATACCCCGATATAGTCCGCGCTATTATTTAGGGATTGTTGTTTAACGGACCCGCATTTTTTTTATGCCACGAATTCGCGAATACGCCGTAGGCGCATTTGTATATCGGGTCAGGATTATTTCTGCCTGATAACTGCAGGAATTTTCAAATAATTTTTACAAAAGTCTTGCAGCAACGAAGCTGTCAGATCAAATCTTATCTCCAAAAGCACACCGTCTTCTTAACATTTTCACGAATTCTGACTAAATATTCGTTCATTCGTGGCATTTTACCTCAAATCCATGAGGATCCTTCAGTTATTCAGCATCTTCTATTTATTTTTGGTCAATAAAAAGATAAACTAATATGTCAAGCCTGGAGCGACATCAGAGAATTATCGAAATCGTTAATGCAAAAGGATACGAAAGTGTCAGCAATTTATGCAAGGATCTGAAGGTATCCGCAGTAACGATCAGGAAAGATCTTAAGGTACTGGAAAAAAACAGCAGGCTTTACCGTACGCACGGCGGAGCCAGCAATACCAACCCTTTTACCGTTGACAGGTCGGTTAATGAAAAAGAGGGTCTCCAGATCGAGGAGAAGAAAAGTATCGCTAAAAAAGCCGCCCAGTACATCGAGAGCAATGACTCCATTATTATTGCCTCCGGCACTACCATGCTGGCGCTGGCAAGAGAGATCGTATCTACCCAAAAGCTCACGGTAATTACCTCTGCCCTGCAGGTAGCCGGCGAACTGATCAAACACCCCGGCGTTGACATCCTGCAGCTAGGCGGGCTGATCAGGAGAAGCTCCTCTTCTGTTGTGGGCTCTTATGCAGAGGATATCTTAAAAGATTTTTACTGTACAAAATTATTCCTTGGCGTGGATGGCATCGACTTTGAATTCGGCATCACCACCAGCAACTCGATGGAAGCCCAGCTGAATAAAAAAATGATGGCGGTAGCGCAGAAAGTGATCGTGCTCTCTGATCATACCAAGTTCGGGAAACGGGGGTTCAGCAGGATCTGCGGGTTGGATGAAATTGATGAGATCATCACGGATAAAGGCATCCCCCCTTCCATTGCCGAAAAGTTCACCAGCTCGGGCATAAAGATCACCATTACCTGAAAAAATTTTACCATAAAGAGGTTTCAATTGATTATTTATAAGTAATTTTCAGCTTTGATATATTTCTTTTTATTTCGTTTTTTATTAAACAGCAATAATAACCAACATAACCTATCCCTTTAGCGAGATAAAAGGGCGATGATTTTTTAATATTTTAAAATACGGCTTACATGCAGGAATTTGTGTTAACCCTCGACCAGGGCACTACCAGCTCCCGGGCAATACTGTTCAGTAAAAGCGGCAAGATCATTTCTTCGGCTCAAAAGGAATTCAAACAAATATATCCCAATCCCGGCTGGGTGGAACACGACCCCATGGAGATCTGGTCTACCCAGGCATCCGTAATTACGGAAGCAGTGCTAAAGGAAAACTGCAAGCCTGAAAATATAGCGGCAATAGGGATCACCAACCAGCGGGAAACCACGGTGGTGTGGGAAAGAGCTACGGGCAAACCGGTGTACAATGCGATCGTATGGCAAGACAGGAGAACCGCTGCCCAATGCGATGCCCTGAGGCAAAAAAAACTGGACAAGATGATCCAGGAAAAAACAGGCCTGGTAGCAGACGCCTATTTTTCCGCCACCAAAATTCAATGGATACTGAATAACGTGCCCGGTGCAAAGGAAAAGGCAAAAGCCGGAGAGCTTGCTTTTGGTACCATCGACTCGTGGCTCATCTGGCATCTTACCGAAGGCAGGCTGCATATTACCGATGTAAGTAATGCCTCCCGCACTATGCTGTTCAACATCCATACCCTTAGTTGGGACAAGGAATTGCTCGACCTTTTTGAAGTGCCTGTATCCATGCTGCCGGAAGTAAGATCTTCGAGTGAGGTATATGGCGAAACTTCCGGGCAATTGCTGGGCACAAAAGTGCCGATCGCAGGCATTGCCGGCGACCAGCAGGCGGCCCTGTTCGGCCACATCTGCAACAAGCCGGGAATGGTAAAAAACACATACGGCACCGGTTGCTTTATGCTCATGAATATCGGCAGTAAGCCCATGATCTCCAAAAATAACCTCATTACCACTATCGCATGGAAGGTGGGCGGCGAGGTGCAATACGCGCTGGAAGGCAGCATCTTCATTGCCGGTGCTGTAGTGCAGTGGCTGAGAGATGAGCTAAAGATCATTTCAAGCGCAGCGGAAATAGAAGAGCAGGCTTCAAAGGTAAGCGACAGCGGCGGGGTGTATATCGTGCCCGCGTTTGCAGGGCTTGGCGCACCGCACTGGAACCAGTATGCGAGGGGAACCATTTTCGGCATCACAAGGGGAACCAACAGGAATCATTTTTCAAGAGCTGCCCTTGAAAGCATTGCTTTCCAGACCATGGAAGTGCTGAAAGCCATGCAATCCGATTCGGGGATAGAGATCAGGGAATTACGCGTGGATGGCGGCGCCGCACAAAATAATCTTTTGCTGCAATTCCAGGCAGATATCATCAAAGCCGCTGTTGTTCGTCCGGAAGTGACCGAAGTTACCGCCATCGGCGCAGCTTATCTGGCAGGACTTGCGGTGGGCTTTTGGAAGAATATAGATGAGATACAGCAGCAATGGAAAATCAACAAACGCTATGAGCCGGGCAGTGAAGACAGAGAAGCGCTGATCAAAGGCTGGCACCGGGCAGTGGAAGCGGTCACCTTCTGGGCGGGGAAGGGGGAAACATAAGTTGCAGGTTACAGGTTGCAAGGGGCAGGGAAGAGTTTGGAGTTTATAGTTTACAGTTTGTAGTTTACACACTTGAGACCTGTGACCTTCCACCTCACACCTTCTACCTTTAGCCTTACACCCTATACCTTCTACCTTACACCTTAACCTCAAAACGATTACTAATGAGTCCTTTTATTGCTGAACTAACGGGCACGCTGATCCTGATCCTCCTCGGTAATGGCGTAGTAGCCAATGTTGTGCTTACGGGCACAAAAGGGAATGGTGGCGGATGGATCGTGATCACCACTGGCTGGGCGCTTGCCGTATTCGCCGGCGTGGTAATTGCAGGCCCCTACAGCGGCGCACATTTAAACCCTGCTGTAACTATCGGCCTGGCCGTAGCCGGTAAGTTTGCCTGGTCACAGGCGCCCTCTTTTATGGTAGCGCAGTTAACCGGCGCTATGGCGGGCGCTTTCCTGGTATGGTTAATGTATAAAGACCATTTTGCCGCAACGCAGGATGCCGGGCTGAAGGCTGCAGCATTTTATACCTCCCCTGCCATTAAAAACACATCCCTTAATGTGATCAGTGAAGTTATAGGCACTTTTGTTTTGCTTTTTGCCGTCTTTTATTTCACCAATGCGGAAATGGGTGAAGAAAAAACCCCCATCGGTTTAGGCTCTCTCGGGGCGCTACCTGTTGCCTTTATTGTATGGGCCATCGGCCTATCACTCGGGGGCACCACGGGGTATGCCATCAACCCCGCGAGAGACCTCGGACCCAGGATCACTTATAATTTGCTGCCTTTTAAAGACAAGAACAAAGACGACTGGAAATATGCATGGGTGCCCATTCTGGGCCCTGTAGCCGGCGCATCGATAGCTGCGGGGCTTTATTTACTGCTGAGCAGCTAATGCTATAGTAATCGTGAAATGATATAGAGATGAGATGTGAAAATCCAATCCAAGCCTTCTTGCCACGGATGAGCGTACCTGTGCTGCATCAAGTAGCTGACCTTCAATTTCGCTTGACCTTACAATATCAAGGGCTACCGTTTGCAGGTTCGTCTCCGCCTGTAAGGCAAAACGCAGCGCCGACATGCACCCCAGCAACCAGGCCTGCTTAACCCTCAGCTCAGCCAACAAAGGAGCTGTAACGGCTGCATCCCACCTGAAATTCGGCCATTCTTTTAACTGGTAAATATAGGTTGCCGATTGCTGCATTTGCGGTAAATATAACGTTTATTTACCGCATAATTAATTATTTGCATCATATTTTGCGGTGAATTAAGATATATTTTTACATAGTTTAAGATAATTGACGCAAAAAATGAAATACTTATCAGTATCCGGTATATGAGAGAAAAAATTCCGGAACTGCCATTCTGTACAACTTCATAGTAAGACGCTGATAATAAGACTATTGAAAAATATCAGCAATCTCCTTTTGAGTTAGCTTGAACTTTGTTACTTGTCGTTTTAGGTTTTTGATTTGCTGATTTTTTATTCTTCCTTTTGCTCGTGCAAAAGGAAGGCAAAAGCACGCCGGTAAACGATGTACGGCCGTTTACCGGTTCGCTTCGATCAGGCTCTATTGCTACTGTAAACGCTGCTATGGTTCGCTTATCATCAACGATGACAAGTTAGCTGCTTTATTTGTAATATAATGCTTTAGAGTACTATAGTTGAAGTTACAGCACAAAAGCTCAATCAGGGTTCCTTCCCGAAATCGGGCAGTAATCCCTGCCCCGTCCGTCAGGCGGGGGATTTCGGGCGGCTTTTTGCCTGC
>CAZREP010000063.1:0-23948 GCA_964599035.1 uncultured Terrimonas sp.
TCAAAACCTTTTACTTCAAATACATCGTAATGATAATGCCTTAGCCACAGGGAGTCTTTAGAGGTCCTGGCAAAAAGCGTATCTTTTTTTGAATATATTTCAATATCACCATAGCCGGGGTTATTAAACACACCTTCATAATCTGCCAGGGGATGTGAAGGCTTAGTACCCGCAATACGGTTAGACGATACCTTGTTCTTTTCTGCTTCCTTTGCCTGCAGCGCTGCTTTGGCAGCTGCCGTTTGGAGGTAGCTGCTCCAGTTTTTGTATGGCAGCTTCAGCATACGGTCGGCAATAAGATTCCGGGCAGCAGAAGGGACAGCAGAGGCATTTTGATTGGTAAGCACAATAATCCCTACACTGTCGGAAGGAAAGAAGGTGGTATTTGCTGAAAAACCGTCAATATTTCCTCCATGTTCTACACGATAATGTCCGCGGTAGGAGCTAAGGAACCATGCCAATCCGTAATTCGAAAAATACAGGTCCGGGGTTTCTTTAGTCGGTATCCCTCCACGCATAGCCATTTGAGCGGTGATGGCTTCTTTTACATAAGACGCCGGCAGCACTTCCCGGCCATTCCATTGCCCGTTATTGATCCATGCCATTACCCAGTTGGCCATTTCGGCAACACTGCTGTTGATGCTGCCCGCCGGTCCTATACCGTCAATATTAAAATAATCCAGCTTTTTAATGCTGCTGTCTTGTTTCAAACCGTACCCGAAAGAAGCATCATCGTTCTTCTCCATGTCTTTCACACTGAAGTTAGAGCGGCTCATACCAAGGGGTATAAATATTTTTTCTTTTATGTTTTCCTCCCATGATCTACCGCTTATTTTTTCGGCGATCATGCCCTGGGCAAGAAACATGAAGTTATTGTACTGCCATACTTCCCTTATGCCTGCATTAGGCTCCTGGTATTGTATCCGCTGTAATAAACTATCACGGGAAGCGGTTGGAAACAGGTACCACGAATAATCATGGCGGGGCAAACCCGTACGATGGCTCATCATATCCCTTATGGTGATCTTTTCATCCATATCATTGTTAAAGAAATGGAGTGCCGGCAAATATTCCCTTGCCTTTTTATCAAGAGACAGCTTCCCATCTTTTTCGAACATACCCAGCAAAGAGGCGGTAAAGGCTTTAGTACAGGAGCCGATGGCAAAAAGCGTATGAGGTGTAACCGGCTTTTTTGCCGCATAGTCGCGGTAGCCAAATCCCCGGCTGTAGATCACTTTGTTTTTTTCCACAATGGCTACGGCAAAGCCTGCCACCTTCCAGTCTGTGAGCAGCTTTTCAAGTGTCGTATCCAATCCGGCAAGCCGCTTATCAGGCGGTAGTTTGTCTTTTTGTGCAAAGACAAATGCAGCAGAAAGCAGCAGCAAAAACAATGGTACCAGTCTTTTCATTGCAGTAGGTTTTATAATAAATCCGACACGTATATTAAAATGTAAAAAAGATCATTTCAAAGCCTGATCCAGGTCGTTAAGGATATCTGCTATATTTTCCATACCCACACTCATGCGGATCAAACCGTCGGTTATGCCATACCGTTCCCTTTGTTCTTTGGGCACACTGTAATGCGTCATGGAAGCCGGATGCGACAACAGGGTATCGCAGGTGCCGAGCGATACGGTGCGGGTGCACAATTGCAGCCTGTTCATGAAATTGATGCCGGCCTGCAACCCGCCTTTCAGCTCAAAGCTCATCATGGCGCCGGGGTGACGCATTTGTTTTTTAGCTACTGCATAATCCGGATGGGTGGTCAGCCCGTTATAATTCACTGAAGCCACTGCCTTATGTGTGTTCAGCAACGCTGCCACTTTTTCCGCATTACTGCAATGCCTTTCCATCCTCACCTCTAATGTTTTCATGCCATTGATCAATAAGAATGCATCAAAAGGACTGCTGCTTCCTCCCAATGCTTTATATATCTTATAGGTTCGCCCCTTCATGAAATCAACATCCCTGCCTATAAATATACCTCCTATAGCAGTACCGTGTCCGTTGAGGAATTTAGTGGTGGAATGAACAACAAAATCAACCCCATGTTTAAAAGGCTGCTGCAGGTAGGGCGTGGCAAAGCTGTTGTCGCAGGCCACCAGCTTTCCATATTGCCTGCCCAGCTTAGCCAGGGCTTCAATATCCACACACTGAATGGTGGGATTGGCCGGCGTTTCCAGGTAAATCAATTTTATAGCAGGATGCTGCTTCAGCATATCTTCGGCAATATTAAGGTCGCGCAGATCGGCAATAACGGCATCTACGCCAAAGGTTGGCAACAGGTTGTTCAGGTATTCCTGGGTACCGCCATACAGCGAGTAATGCGACAGCACCTTATCGCCGGTCTTTAATGTACTCATCATTAAAGCGCTTATGGCAGCCATTCCCGATGCCTGCAGGTAAGCTTTTAAAGCAAGCGGGCTGCCTTGCCCATCCGTAAACCCGAAAGTTTCCATAGCAATGATCTTTTCTTCGGCTTCACGGAAGGTGGGATTACCCCAGCGGGTATAAATATATCCTTCCTCCTGTCCGCTAAACCGGCGCATACCCTGCTCGGCATCATCGTAAACAAAAGTGGAAGTGGCATAAATGGGGCTGAGATGAGCATAGTTGGGATCCTGACGATGACCTCCGTGTATAGCTAATGAGCTAAAACCTGAATAAGGGAACTGTTGATCTGACATATAAATAGAATTATAAAAACCGAAGCGTAGACCGGACGGGCATCAAAGTTACAGGAAAAGAAGCTGTAAACCATTCCATTGCCTTCTTTAAACACAAAACCCACTGCATATACCAGTGGGTTTGTGCGATCCCGGTGTGGCCGGGCATTGTTAAAAATTATTCCACAATAAACTCGCCTTTCATAAACCCGTAATGGCCGGGAAAGCTGCAAATAAAAGGATAGGTGCCTGCTTCTGGAGCAGTAAACTCAATGGTAGTGCTTTCACCGCCGCCAATCAGCTTGGTATGCGCGATCACATTTGCCGCTTCCGATTCAGGAAAATAATCATTGGCTTTTGCTTCAACAGCTTTTGCAGCAAACGCGGCAATATCGGTACCGGCTTTTAATATTACCACATTATGTCCCATTGCTTCTTTAGCCAGTTTCCCGGAATGATGCAGGGTAAGAGTAACCTTCTGACCAGCTTTGGCCCTAAGCTCGGCTTTATCGAATTTCATCACGTCGTCACCTGTAATTTCAAGCGTTACGCCTTCGGAAGCAGGTTCAGCAGCAGGAGTTTCTGCTTTTTGTTCTTCTGCAGCGGGTTGATCCGTGGCTTTCGAGGAATCGTTTCCACCGCCGCAAGCTGCCAGACCAACAACACCGGCGAAAAGTGCATACTTAATAATTTTCATGATGTTTAAATTTTTCGCAAAGGTACATTGCAAATCCCAACAAAAAACAAAATATCATGAAAACAATGGAATGCACGGAGTAGAACAAAAGCATCCATGCAAAATCGCACATTAGTGGCTGCCTCTTGCTAAAAGGCCACGAGTTATTGATAGTTTTTTACCGGGAACAGTCTGTTGTACAAACCCCAACGTTCACGCAGGTGAGGCTGGTTTGCTCAATACAATATAAAATAGCCACCAATACACAAATGGATGCGAAAACATCAGTATCAATTCGTGGCTTCGTGGCTATTTCTTACTACAATATCACTGCCGCCTATGCTTAATGGATATTAAATGCTTTTTCAACGGCATGAATATCCCTGAAGTTTACGTCCTTGCGCAATGCAAGCCTTGCGGCATCAATCAAAATAATTTTTGCGGAAACAGTCTGCCCGGGCGGATTAATGGGATTGCCGGACAGGGCACTCATATCAATGCTCACATACCCATTCCCGTGAATAGCACCATAGGTAATGCCGTCAAACACCTGTGGAAGGGCTTCATAATATGAGGTACCGGAAAAAGAAAGATAAACCAGTACCGCTCCGTCCTGGTAAATGACATTATCCAGCTCGGGGATATCCAGTTCCGCAGAATAGCTCAGTCCACCATTGGAAGTGGTCCAGCTACCCGGAGCAATATCATATACTGCCGAGAATGCCTGGTTAACCTGTTGCACCTCTGTAATCTCTTTTTTACAGGATGAAAGCATAAGGAGGGACAGCGCGGATAGTAAAAATAATCTCTTCATAAACAAGTTTTTAAAGTAAACGAACAAATGCAGTTATTTGTTACCATTGATTACTAAGACAAATATTATTCCCCGGAGTTTAAATGATCCGTTAAATGAGTAAAAAAAGGAGGTCAGGGGTTGCTAATACCAGTGAAATGTCTTTTTCGCTCAGCCTAAAAAAACTAACTTACACACTGTTATGAAAAGCGATCACTTTAACCCCCTTATGGTCACTTCCGAGATCGGCACACTGCGCAGGGTGCTGGTGCATACGCCCGATAGCGGATTGGGAAAAGTGGTGCCTTCCAAAGCACAGGACTGGCTTTTTGAAGACATTGTGCATTTAGACACCATACGCCGCAAAGAATACGATTATTATACCAAGCTGCTTTTGTATTTCCTTGACCCCACAAAGATCAAAGGGAAATTAAAGCAGGTGGATGATCCCAAAAACAACAGAAGCTTTTACAAGCCCGGGCATCCCGGGTTTTTCCGGTCAGAAAAAGTAGTGGAGCTGCAAAACCTGCTGGCAGATCTACTCGATGATGCGGGCATCAAAAAAATACTAACGGCATCAGTATGCGCAGTTGAAAGCTGCTCTTATCTTACACAGCAGGCGCTGGCGCAGCTCCCTTCATCTGCATTAGCCAAAGTATTCATCACTGGCAGCCTGCCCGACAAAAGCATGATCTTTCCCCCTATCCCGAATTTTATTTTTACGAGGGATATCGGCATTGTGATCAAAGATCATATTCTGCTGAACAAGCCGGCCAAAAAGGCCAGGATACGCGAAGCGCTGCTTGCGAAATATATATTTTATAACCATCCGCTTTTTTCAGCCTGCCGGCACAATATTATTGAGCTGGCCGATAGCCGCCGCCATTTTCTTATGCCCCGCAACGAGGAAAAAAAAGTGACCCTCGAAGGTGGCGACGTGATGGTAGTATGCCCCCACCACCTGCTGATAGGAGTTAGCGAACGCACCAGCATGGAAGCGGCGCACCAGGTGATCAATATCCTGTTTGCAAAGAAACTGGTAGAGAAAATAAGCGTGATAAAGATCCCCCGTAAAAGGGACTACATGCACATTGACACGATATTTACCCAGGTGAAAAAAAATGTGTGGGTAATGCTGGGCAATTTTTCGAAGTCTGCTATACACCAAGAAGCTGCTGATCCCGTGCAAAAGACCCTTGATACGCCTAAAAAAGATGATTCGTTGCGGATCATACAATTTCATCGCAATAATACCGGCAGTCCGGTGTATATAGACAATCTCGAAGACTTATTGACCGACATCAGCACGAACGATCTGAAAAGCAAGGACAAAGTACAGTTTATTTATTCGGGTAATAATGAATTCCCTTACGACAGCCGGGAGCAATGGACCGATTCCTGTAACCTGCTGGCGCTTAAAGAGGGAGTAGTGCTGGGTTACGACCGCAACGATAAAACCACCGAGGCTTTCCGCAGCCATGGTTTTTCCGTTATAGAAGCGCGAGAACTGATAGAGAACCTGGAAAACGATATCATAACACCGGATGAAGTAAAAGACACCCTGATCCTGATCCCATCGGCAGAATTATCAAGGGCAAGAGGAGGCTTTCATTGCATGAGCATGCCATTGCTGAGGGAGGAGGTGTGAGGTAGGGGATGCAAGTATCAGGTTTCAGGGCGTTTGTAGTTTGGAAGTGTAGGGTTTCGGGTAGGAGGTGGAAGGTGTAGGGCGTAAGGTGTAGGGCGTAAGGTATAAGGTGTAGAGAAAGATATCAGCGTCGCCGCAAAAAGCCCGAAGATACATGAATTAGTATCATAGAATGGATATGCATAACCGTTATTAAACAGCTCTCATTAAAGCAGCCGCAAAATGAAAATGGTATCACATTTATTAATGATCAAACCCGTTAATTTCGGCTTTAACCCCGAAACGGCGGTGAACAACACTTTCCAGGTTGCGGGGGAAAACAATGATGTACAGAAAAAAGCCCTGAAGGAATTTGAATTCTTTGTACGGCTGCTGACTGTCTACGGCATCGACGTCACCGTTATAGACGACACACCCCTGCCCTATACACCGGATTCCATCTTTCCCAATAACTGGGTTTCTTTCCATGAAGGAGGAGTGATGTGTCTTTACCCGATGTTTGCACCTAACCGCCGCCTGGAAAGAAAGCCGGAGCTGATAGCAACCCTGCAAAAAAAATTTCATATTACTACCGTTATTGATCTTACGCACCACGAAAAGCACAACCGCTTCCTGGAAGGTACAGGCAGCATGGTATTAGACCGCCAATTCAACATTGCCTACGCCTGTCGTTCCCTAAGAACCTCTATAGAGGTGCTGGATGAGTTTTGCAGCGCTATGCATTTTCTGCCGGTGGCTTTTAACGCATACGATGATAAGGGCAGCGCCATCTACCATACCAATGTAATGATGTGCGTGGCCAAACAATATGTTGTGATTTGCCTGGAAAGCATTACTGATCCCAAAGAAAGAAAGAATGTAATGTCTGCTATTAAAATGTCGGGAAAAAAGACCATACCCATTACCATGGAGCAAATGAAACGATTTGCAGGTAATATGCTGCAGGTAACCAACAAAAAGGGCAAACCATTTTTACTCATGTCGGCGCAGGCATACAGATCCTTATCTCCACGGCAGATCAAGGTGCTGGAGCAATACAATCACATATTGCCTGCTCCGTTAGACACCATTGAAACCAACGGCGGCGGAAGCGCCAGATGCATGGTGGCAGAAGTGGTTGTATAGCACGTCACGCATCCAACAGCTGCTTACCCGATCCTTGCATCAATGATTGCTTTGTCGATGGCTTCTTCCTGTGCGGATTGCTCCTTTAATTTCCTGAGCTTCCTGCCATAAGCGAACCTGGTGATCAGCACAAACAATACCGGCACCACAAATATAGCCAGCGTGGTGGCCGCAAGCATTCCGCCAAATACCGTCCACCCGATGGTTTTACGGCTCTCCGCTGCGGCGCCTGTAGCAAAAGCCAGGGGCAGCACACCCAGGATGAACGCCAGCGACGTCATAACGATGGGGCGTAAGCGCAAACGGACAGCCTGCAAAGTGGCGTGTATCACATCTATCCCGCTGTCTACCCTTTCTTTGGCAAACTCCACGATCAGTATCGCATTCTTGGCCGCAAGCCCGATCAGCGTTATTAAGCCGATCTGCGCGTAGATATTGTTAGACAGGGAGGGGATGAAGGTTAAGGTAAGTATAGATCCGAATGCACCGATCGGTACGGCAAACAGCACCGAAAAAGGTACCGACCAGCTTTCGTATAAAGCAGCCAGGAAGAGGAATACAAATATCAATGATATGGCAAAGATCAGCGATTGCTGGTTACCGGCAGCTATTTCCTCACGGCTCATCCCCGAGAACTCATATCCATAGCCGGCGGGCAGGGTCTTTGCTACTTCCTTCAGCGCTTCAATAGCTTCTCCGCTACTATATCCTGGTGCGGGGGAGCCGTTGATCTCTATAGTACGGTAAATATTATAATGTGAAATTACAGCCGGCGCTTCAATCACCTTAACATCAATCAGTGAGCCTAAAGGCACCATGTTGCCCTGGCTGTTGCGCACATAAAACTTTTCAACACCGTTCAGCGAACTCCTGTAACTGCTGTCTGCCTGTGTCATCACCCTGAAGTTCCTTCCATACAGGTTGAAATCATTTACATAGCTGCTGCCCAAAAATGTAGATAAGGTGCCATACACATCCGAAACAGATACGCCCAGCTTTTTCGCCTGCTCCCTGTTCACCTCTACCTGGTAGCTGGGTGTGCGGGCGGTAAAAAAGGTATAGGCCATAGCTATTTCGGGGCGCTGGTTCACTTTGGCAAGAAATTCACCTCCCACCCTTTCAAATGTTTTAATATCATCGGTGCTGCTTATTTGCTGCAGCTCAAATGTAAAACCCGACGTAGCACCCAGTCCGGGAATGGCAGGCGGCGCCACCACTAATATTCTCGCTTCCCTGAGATCGGCAGTGGCAGCCCGTATCCTGTTCATCACATCCTGCGCATGCTGGCCTTTACCCTTTCGCTGATCCCATGGCTGAAGGCTTATAAAAAGCGTACCTGCATTGGATTTAGTAGAAAAACTAATGATATTCAGCCCTGCCAATCCACCAGCTACTTTCACTTCCGGTATTTTACGGATACGCTCCGCTATGCTGCGTAGCATATCAACACTCCGGGTAGTAGAAGCGGCTTCCGGCATTTCATAGGTAACCAGCAACCTTCCTTCATCTTCAGTAGGGATAAAACCGGCAGGCTTGCTCTTAAAAAGAAAAAACAATCCCACGAAAAGCACAGCCAGCATCACCAGCACATAAGGTGTTCTTTTGATCCATTTGCCAACACTAAGCGTATAGCCGTTGGTTAACCTTCCAAATACCCCGTTAAACCAGGCAAAGAATTTTTCAAGGAGGTTCTTTTTTGCATCCTCCGCTTTGGAGGGTTTCAGCATGATGGTGCACAAAGCGGGAGTAAGCGACAATGCCACGAATGCCGAGATCAGTACGGATACGGCGATGGTAATAGCAAACTGCTGGTATAGCCTTCCTACAATGCCCGGTATGAAGCCTACAGGCACGAATACGGCGGCAAGGATGAGGGCAATAGCAATGACAGGTCCTGAAATGTCTTTCATGGCCTTACGCGTGGCTTCCTTCGGCGACATTTTCTCATGATCAATATTGTGCTGCACCGCTTCCACCACCACAATGGCATCATCCACTACAATACCTATGGCGAGCACAAAGGCAAACAGCGTGAGTGTATTAATGGTAAAGCCCAGCGGTCCGAACAAAATAAAGGTACCGATCAGGGAAACCGGAATAGCCAGCACGGGAATAAGTGTGGCTCGCCAGTTCTGCAGGAACAGAAATACCACCAGCACCACCAGTATCAGCGCTTCCACCAGCGTATGCACTACCTCATTGATAGAGGCTTTTACTACAGAAACCGTTTCGAATGGAATAATAAAATCAATATCCTTAGGGAAACTCTTTCGCAGTTCTTCCAGCGTTTTCATTACCCCTTCATAAGTGTCCATGGCGTTGGCCCCCGGCGCCTGGTATATGAGCAGGAAAGCTGCAGGCCTCCCGTTAGCAAATGAGCTGATGCCATAATCAAAACGACCCAGCTCTACCCTTGCCACATCTTTCAGGTAAACGATACTGCCGTCGCTCGGCCGCGTACGTACGATAATGTTCTCAAAATCTTCCATACGGCTCAGGCGGCTGTTGGTAAGCACACTGTATTCAAAAGCTTGTACCCCGGGCTGCGGATTACCGCCCACCGTACCGGCCGCTACCTGCAGGTTTTGCTCCTGCAAGGCGGCGTTAACTTCCGCCGGTGTCATACCCAGCGCGGCAAGCTTCTCGGGATTCAGCCAGATACGCATGCCAAACTCATCAGCACGTGAAAACACATCACCTACCCCTTTTACACGGGTTATGGCATCTTTTATGTACAGGTTTGCATAATTGCCAACAAATTTCGAATCGTGCGTTCCGTTGGGTGAGTAGAAGGCCAGCGCCATCATGATGCTGGGGTTACGTTTTCTAACGGTGAGGCCCAGCCGCTTTACTGCATCCGGAAGCGTAGGCTGCGCCACGCTTACCCTGTTCTGTACATCCAGCGTGGCAATATTGATATCGGTACCCACCTCAAAATTTACCGTAATGCTGCTCTGCCCGCTGCTGGTACTGTTGCTGCTCATGTAGGTCATGCCGGGCGTACCATTTACCTGGGTTTCTATAGCGGTAGTGGTGGTTTGCTCCACGGTTTGCGCATCGGCGCCCGTAAAGTTGCCAGACACAGATACAGTGGGTGGTGAAATATCGGGGTACTGGGCTACCGGTAAACTGATCATTGAAATAATACCCACCAATACGATCACTATTGATATTACGATTGCCGTAACCGGCCGTTTTATAAAAGTTTCTGCTATCATGCTGTTCGCTAATAATAATATTCAGGTATGAAGTATCAGCCGTCACCGGGTAATGAAACTAACCTACCGGCTTCCTCCGGGCGGTGTTGTAGTGATTACCGCTCCTTCCCTCAGGTTCTGGATCCCCTGCACCACTACTGTTTCACCGGACTTTAACCCGTCCTTTATGATAATATCTGCTCCAATCTGCCTGCCTATGTCTATTTTTCGCTGGGTTACTTTACTGCTGTCGCCCACCACATATACAAAATGCTCTCCCAGTTGTTCGGTCACTGCCTTATAAGGTATCAGCACCGACTGCTCAGCGGCGGCGTTCAGCACTCTTACCGTAGTACTCATGCCCGCCTTCAGTAATTTCTGCTCATTGGGGAAAACCAACCGCACCTTAATGGTACCGGTTTGCGCATCCACTGCCCGGTCAATAAAACTGATGCTTCCCCTGTAAGGATAAATATCCTTTCCAAAAGCAATAGTAAAGGTAGAGTCTGCCGCACTTTTTTTCCCTGCCTGTAACTGCGAAAAGCGGTATATCTCTTTCTGATCAACTGCAAAATCTACCGCTATGGGATTGTCGGTGGACACTACGCTCAATATGCTTTGCCCGGCCACTACTGCGGCACCTGTTTTTACCTGTGAAATGCCTATCGTGCCATCAAAAGGAGCAAATATGGTAGCAAAGTGCACGTTAGACTGCACAGCCTTCACATTGGCGCGGGCAGCTTCCACCTGCTTTTTAGCGGCTTCCAGCGCTGCATCGGCATAATCTACCTGCTGCCTGGCAATGGCATCCTGCTTATCCAGCTCATGATAGCGGTCGGCATCCTTCTGCGCCTTCAGTAAATTAGTTTCCTGCACCTCCAAGTTAGCCTGTGCCTGTAGCACATTGGCACTGTATACCTGCTGGTCTATGCTATACAGCCGCTGCCCCTTTCGCACCCTGTCGCCGTCTTTAAAATAGATACCGGTAATATAACCGCTTACCTGGGGACGCAGCTCTACCTGGTTAAGCGCCGTTACAATACCGGGATACTCATCGTAGTACACGGCATTACCGGTCCGGGTTTCCGTAACAGACACGGATACTGCAGATGGAGGCCCCTGTTGTTTTTGCTGCTGTCCGGCACCGCACGACATCATGAATAACGAAATACCAGCTGCGGAATAAGATAGAACTGATTTATAGATCATTGAACGATTAAATTATATTTTGAAAAATCATAAGAGCCAAAAAACAAGAACCAGAAAATTCTCATATTTCCACATTTTCAAATTTTCAAATCAATACCTGATCTCCCCCAGCGCCTTCTGCACATCAACCTTACTCGCCAGCAGCTCATACAAGGCATTGTAATAATTGATCTGTGCCGACCGCAGGTCTGTTTCCGATGTGATCACCTCTAAATAGGTTTTGATGCCCGATTTGTACTGTAACTGTATAATATTATATACTTCCCTGGCCAAGAGTAGGTTCTCCCTGATGGCCATAAAGCTTGCATAGTTGCTTTTATAATTAGCCAGTGCAGCGCTGTACTCGGCATTCACGGCATTTTTCAGGTTTACGATATCCAGCTCCGTTCTTCTTAACTGCCACTCCGCCTGGCTGATATTGTATTTTCTCTTGCCCCCCTGGAATATTGGAAAAGACAGGGTGAGCCCGGCATAAGAAGCCGGATAGGACTGGTTATATAGTTTATTGAAATCATTATTGAGGTAGTTCAGATTATAGGCCCCGTTAGCAGAAAGCTGTGGCAAAAAGCTCCACTTGTTATATTGTACATTCGCTTCCTGCAGCTTTTGCTGCGTGCTTAACAAACGATACTCAATGCGTTTGGTGTAATCGGGCCCCTGGGCGGTATCCAGCAGGATCTCATTTTCCATCCGGGCACTGTCATAAACGATTTGCAATGGAGCGGCTGTGGGATAATTCATCAGTGCTTTCAGGTGCTCAGTGCGGGCCTTTAATAAAACTTCATAGCTCCTTTTGGCCGCTTTTGTATTGTTGAGCGCTATAGCCGCCCGCTTATAATCGGTTTTATCGGTTATACCTGCCTGGTACTGGTGATAGGCATCGTTATAGCTGCGCTCTAGGCGTACAATATTTTCATCCGACACTTTGATCTGCTGCTCCGTTGCAAGCACATCATAAAATGCTTTCGCAACATTGGCAGCGACATCAATCTTAACGCTTTCCGTATTTTGCTTTGCCTGCAGACGTACATCCGAACGGGTACGGCTGGCCAGCAATACATCCCGGTTAAATATAGCCTGGTTGAGCGTGAACGATAACCCCGAAGTATTATCCACTCCCAGCTTAACCGGATTGCCGCCAATAACACTGGTTTGCACCTGGAAGTTATGCTGGAGCGCATAATTAAAGTTAACCTGAGGGAACCATTCCGAGAGCCTGCTCTTAATGGCATCTTCCGTTATAGCTTCATCTATCTCAGCCTGCTGAACAGCAGCCTGCTTTTCCACCGCATAGGAAATGCAGTTCTGCAGCGTGGCTTCCTGCAATAAAGAATCCTCCCCCTGTTGTGCAGCCAAATGAAAAGAGGTCAGGATCAAACACGATAAATGCACCAACACCCATTTTCTCATAATTCTATCATATAATACCTTTAATGAAAATAGCTCATCAGGGAAACACAGCCTGATACAGGCCTGGCTGTACCCTGTATTTTACCTGTTGATTAACGCGCAAGCAATAGCAGGATCAGGGGAAAAACGATCAGGCGGCGAAGGTAAAATTAAATACAACAATAAGTCAAACGTTTGTTTAATTTTTTTGTTAATGAATCATTAACGCACCTGCGCTCCTGCCTTTATTTACAAAAATAGTGCGAATATGAAACAGTAATGATCGTTCCGTTCAGTAAAAAATAATCGCTCATGAATATAAAAAAAACGCTTATCATTATCCTGAGCTGCACCCTGCTGCAGGTCCACGCACAAACTTCTCTTTCTATTATTCCTGCCCCGGTTAAAACCCAAATAAAGGACGGCAGCTTTGCCATTACACGCCAAACCGTTATTATAGCAGGCACCGACAAAGAACAGGCAACGATCCATTTTTTTAATACCTACCTGCAACAATACTACGGATTTTCACTGAGCACTGCTAAGGAAGCTTCAACAAATTTCATAAAGCTTACCACTCCTGCTGCCATGCAAACACCTGACCGTCCGGAAGGCTACACCTTACTAATTACCCCTTCGGGTGTTCAAATAAAAGGCAACAGCCATAGCGGCACTTTCTACGGGATACAAACATTAATACAGCTATTACCGGTTCAAAAAACAACAACACTGAAAATACCCGCGGTGTTCATTGAAGACTACCCACGCTTTGGATACCGGGGCGCTATGCTGGATGTATGCCGTCATTTTTTCGACACGGATCTTATAAAAAAATGGATCGACCTCCTTGCGTTGCACAAAATGAATACTTTTCACTGGCATTTAACAGACGACCAGGGCTGGCGCATAGCCATTAAAAATATCCCCGTTTAACAGAAGTCGGCGGATGCAGGAACGGTACCATCACGGGGCATTTTCCCGGCAATGGAAATGATGGTGAGCAATATTGCGGATACTATACACAGGAGCAGATCAGGGAAATAGTACAATATGCTGCAGACCGCTTCATAACGGTGATCCCCGAAATAGAGCTGCCGGGGCATTCCTCTGCCGCCATTGCCGCCTACCCTCAGTTGAGCTGCTTTCCGGACAACCCTACCCGTCCGGCCAAAAACACAAGCTGGCATGGCGACAGCACCGCTAAAAATGTGCAGCAGGCCTGGGGAGTATTTGAAGATGTGTATTGCCCAAGCGATTACACCTTCCATTTTTTACAGGATGTACTGGATGAAGTGATTGCCCTTTTTCCTTCCAGATACATCCATATAGGCGGTGATGAATGCCCCAAGGAAGCCTGGAAAAGATCCGCATTTTGCCAAAACCTTATTAAAGAAAAAAACTTAAAGGACGAGCATGGGCTGCAAAGTTACTTCGTGGGTCGTATAGAAAAATACCTCAACAGCAAAGGCAGGGCCATCATCGGCTGGGATGAGATACTGGAAGGAGGACTTGCGCCGAATGCCACGGTAATGAGCTGGCGGGGTGAAAAGGGAGGTATTGAAGCTGCCAAACAGAAGCACAACGTTATCATGAGCCCTAACTCTTACGTTTACTTTGATTATTCGCAGCGTAAAAAGGATGACTCCTTAGTGATCGGCGGTTATCTCCCCCTGCAAAAAGTATACAGCTTCGATCCCGTTCCATCCGAATTGAACAAGGATGAATATCGCTATATACTGGGCGCTCAGAGCAACTTATGGACAGAATACATCCCCAACGCTTCAAAGGCCGAATATATGTTCTTCCCCCGTTTTGCAGCCCTGAGCGAAGTATGCTGGACCCAAAAGCAAAATAAAAGCTGGGAAGGATTTAAAGAACGCATTCCCGGGCAATTCAAACGATATGATCTCTGGGGCATACATTATTATCCAAAATTAGATGAACCGCTGCAGTAAGGAGCAGGGTCCGGGTTGCAGGTTCCAGGGAGCAAAGGCAGTGTGTGCCTTGCAACCTGCCTCCCTGAAACTTGTACCTTGTATCCACCCTATCTTTGCGCATGACCATTTATGAAGGTTACCGTTCTATTTGCGAAGCACTATACCGTATATACGACCGTCGCGAAGCCGGGAATATAGCAATGCTGGTAATGGAGAAGATCACCGGCATGCAGAGAACAGAGCGCCTGTTGTATAAAGACCGCCTCTTACCGGAAGCGCAGGAAGCACGGCTCATTCATTATACCACACTGCTTTCAGCGCATCACCCTGTACAATATGTACTCAGAGAAGCATGGTTTTACGGCATGCCCTTATACGTTGATGAAAATGTACTGATCCCCCGGCCTGAAACGGAAGAACTGGTGGAGTGGATAGTGAAGGATGAAGGTTACAGGTTACAGGTTGCAGGAAACAGGTCTCAGTTTGCAGGAAATCAGGTGGGAGGCGGGCCTACCATACTGGACATAGGCACAGGGAGCGGTTGTATTGCCATTGCGTTGAAAAAAAATATCCCAGGAAGTGAAGTGTGTGCAATAGACATCAGTGACAAAGTCCTGGCAGTTGCCCGCAAAAATGCAAGTGCACAGGAAACACCGATCTGTTTTTTACACATTGATTTCTTAGAATCTGACCACCGCAACGCTTTACCCTTATTTGATATTATTGTAAGCAATCCGCCTTATATCCCCCTAAAGGATAAAGCAGCCATGCATAAAAACGTGGTGGATCATGAGCCACATTCGGCTCTATTTGTGAAAGACAACGATCCTTTGCTTTTTTATTCAGCTGTAGCAGACTTTGTCCCACGGCATTTACAGCCCGGAGGCAGTATTTATATGGAGATCCACGAGTCCATGGGAAAAGCAGTGGAAGGTATTTTTGTTCAGCATGGTTTTACGCAAACCGCTATACGAAAGGACATGCAGGGAAAAGACCGCATGGTAAAAGTAACAGTCACTAATTAGCGCTTACGGAAGCAACGGCTGTAGCGCCTAATTTTTTTGCCGTTTGCAGTATTTTATACACATCGCCCCAATGTCCCGCAGTATCGGCGTTGACCACTACGGAAGGTTTTTCGGAAGCTTTCGACAGCACAAGCTGCAGCTCGCTCTCAAGGTCGTCTATCGATATTCTTTTCTGACCGATATAGGTCTGGTTGTTCTTGTCTATGGATACCACCACGGTTTGCTTCGACTTGGTATCGCTTTTCCCTTTAGGCGCTGATACCTTTATCACATTGGGATTAGCCAGCGTAGATACAATAAGAAAGAAGAGCAACAATATAAATAGTATATCGTTGAGCGCATCGGTATGCACTTTGGCGCTGTCTCTTAATTTTTTTCTCAGGTTCATTACTGCTTTGTTCGTTAAGTAAAAACGATGAGCGATCAGGTTTCAGGTGAATAAGACTAAGGATAAGCTATATTCCCATTCTCTCCCTGCTCGCTTTCCCAATTTTCATATTTCCACACTTTCATTTTCAAATCTTCAAATTATCAAATTTTCAAATTACTTCGTCGGTTCCTGCAACACGTCTATAAATTCAGCGCTGGCAGATTCCATCTGGTTTACATTTTTATCAATTTGCGCATTCAGGTAATTATAGCCTACATAAGCCAGCAACCCTATGATCAGCCCACTGGCGGATGTTATCATTTTTGTATAAATACCTCCTGCAATGGTATTAAGCGTATACTCCCCCGTAGCGGAGATACCGTAAAACAACTGCACCATCCCTACAATGGTACCCAAAAAGCCGAACATAGGAGCTATACCCGCTATTAATGAAAGCACAGAGAGGTTACGTTCCATTTTATAAATTTCCAGCTTGCCCACATTTTCCATACTCCGTTCAATTGCCTCAATGGGCTTACCGATGCGCTGCAGTCCTTTATCAATCATTCTTGCTACCGGGTTAAAAGTATTACGGGCCAGCGATCTTGCCGCCGTAACATTACCGCTAACAATATGGTCGCGGATGATGCTCATAAAATTATAGTCCAGCTTACCGGCATTTCGGATAGCGATAAGGCGCTCGAAAAAGAAAAATATAGCGATCACCAGCAACAAGGCCAGGGGCAACATGATCCAGCCTCCTGCCAGCAATAATTCCCAAAGGTTCATTTTGGTGCCGGGTTCAGGGATACCATGTTGGCTGGCCAGCGCTCGGTTAAGCGAATCGGGGGCCACCTGCAGGAAAAATAATTTCATATCAAATATTGTTGAAAATGCAACAAATGTAACGACAAATAAACAACTTTACTTACCCGTTTGCCGAACGTGAAAATAGTGTGATTATTTTCTTTACAAGCGACGCTCGTTTTCTATTAACAATTTATATAGAAAGCTGTTTATGCGCCCGCCATTACCTGCCGGGCTTCATGCCGCAATGCATCCAGCACAATGGTATGCAGCGAGGTGTTGGGACTGGCATCCAGCAGCTCCAGGACACGTTTGCTTAAATCCATACCCGTAGCTGTTTTAGGGAGCGTATTCACCAACTGGTGCAAAATAAAGATATTTTGCTCCTTAAGGTTAACCACAGCCTGCCAGGCCCGGGCGGATACATATAGCTGTTGCGAAAGATTATACTCGTATTCCTGTTTGATACTTTCTACCAGAAGCGCGTGATACGTCAAAGCATCCATTTGTGCAGGCGACAGCCTTGATATGAGGCTCCTCAGCGAAATACGCTCTGTTAATATAGTAAGCCGTTCGTAAGCCTGCAATTGCAGCGCCGCATCATAAGCGGGCTTTTTCCGTTCTTTTCGAATGCCTTTTGTTTCACGAAAATAGAATAAGAAATACACCCCTAAAACTCCCACAATAATTACGATGGCCAGGATGATGATGTTGTTATTGCTCATGGCGGTGGTTTGTACTTCTTATAAAACAAAAATAAGCGTATTGTGTTGTGTAAGAAAAAAGAAGATTTTAAAATTACTGCTGCAATCTGCCTGCCCGTTGCCATTTAACCCGCGCCCGGCTCCTATACCAACCGGTGGGTCTGCTTAACGATCCCCATTACAAACACGCTTTGAACATGCGCTATATTTTCGGCCTCACTTAATTTGTTGACATGAAAATGATAATAGCTGTCCATATTTTCTACCATCACCTTGAGCATAAAATCGAAATCGCCTGAAATATTATAGCATTCCGTTACTTCCTGCATGTCGAGGATGGCTTTAATGAATTTGGCTCCCGCCGCTTTATTATGCTGCTTGAGCGACACATAACAGATCACGGTCAATCCTCTCTTAATTTTTTTGTGATCAAGCAGTGTGGCATATTGCCGTATCACACCCGAGGTCTCCATTCTCCTGATCCGTTCATGAACCGGTGTAGTGCTGAGATGTATGGCAGCAGATATCTCCCGGACCGTTATCCGGGCATTTTCCTGCAGCAGCCTAAGGATAGCTATATCCTTGTTATCCAACAGGGGAAGCTGTGCAGACAGTTCTTCTTTTTGCCACATCTTTTTCATGTCATACTATGTAGATATCCTATAAAATTAGGAAAAAATATATTTTTATTCCAAATATTTCCTTTACTGTAATATTTTGTTCTATAAGCGTAATTTTGCAATCCTGGCTTATTCAAAGGCCTGCTATTTTTATTCACCAACTCAATTATTAATATATGTCAGCGGTTTCCAGATCCATCGATTTTTCATTGCCGAATAAAGTAAAAGATATCAGCCTTGCCGCCTGGGGGCGGAAGGAAATTAAATTAGCGGAAGCAGAAATGCCCGGACTTATGGCCATCCGCGAAGAATACCGTGCCCAGCAGCCTTTAAAAGGCGCCCGGATAGCAGGTTGCCTGCACATGACCATCCAAACCGCGGTATTAATAGAAACCCTGATCGAATTAGGCGCCGAGGTAAGATGGAGCTCCTGCAATATTTTCTCCACACAGGATCACGCTGCGGCCGCAGTGGCAGCAGCAGGCGTAGGTGTGTTTGCATGGAAAGGTCAAACCAATGAGGAAGCGGAATGGTGCATTGAGCAGACCCTGTTCTTCGGCGGCGCCGATCGTCCTCTGAATATGATATTAGACGATGGCGGCGATCTCACCAACATAGTATTCGATAAATATCCTGAGCTGATCCGGCACGTAAGAGGACTAAGCGAAGAAACCACCACAGGCGTTCATCGCTTATATGAAAGAATGCAAAAAGGCACACTGCCCATACCCGCAATTAACGTAAATGATTCTGTTACCAAATCCAAGTTTGATAACAAATATGGATGTAAGGAAAGCCTGGTAGACGCCATACGGCGTGCCACCGATGTAATGCTGGCCGGCAAAGTGGCTGTAGTAGGCGGTTATGGCGACGTGGGCAAAGGCTCTGCTGCCTCCTTATCGGGTGCGGGTTGCCGGGTGATCGTTACTGAAATCGACCCCATCTGTGCTTTGCAGGCCGCCATGGACGGCTATGAAGTCAAAAAAATGATCGATGCGGTAAAAGAAGCTGATATTATTGTTACTGCCAGCGGCTGCCGCGACCTGATCACGGCCGATCATTTTAAGCTGATGAAAGACAAAGCTATCGTTTGCAATATCGGCCACTTTGATATTGAAATTGACGTAGCCTGGCTGAACAGGCACTACGGTCATACCAAGGATACCATTAAACCCCAGGTAGACATTTATAATATTGATGGCAGGGATATTATATTGCTGGCGGAAGGCCGCCTCGTGAACCTGGGCTGCGCTACCGGGCACCCCAGCTTTGTAATGAGCAATTCATTCACCAATCAAACGCTGGCGCAAATAGAGCTTTGGAGCAATCATAAAAACTATGAGAACAAAGTATATGTATTGCCCAAGCACTTAGATGAAAAGGTTGCCCGCTTACATCTTAAAAAAATAGGCGTTGAATTGGAGGAGCTTACCGATGCCCAGTCTGACTACCTCGGCATTGCCAAGGAAGGACCTTTCAAGCCGGAGCATTACAGGTATTAGGGAGGCGTAAGGCGCGGGGTATCAGAGTTTGGATGTTTATGGTTTGGGAGTTTATAGTTGTTTAAGGGCGGTATTTCCTTCGGATTTTATCCAAAGGCCCCTCGTGCTTTGAGGGATCAAGTATTTGTAGTGACTAACGTCCACTGTTTCTCGCAGCGTTCGCCACGGAGCGGCGGCGCAAAGGAGAATGCCACTCCGTTGCTTCGTTATTCCTTCAAATTTCGGGCTTTAGGCTTTGAATTTTATTGGATTCTTGTCATTTGGTTCTTGGTGCTTCGAGGTATCAGCAATCAGGTATCAGGTAAATTGCTCATAGCTGGAAGCTCGTAGCCCATAGCCCTTTCGAATTTCGGATTTAATCATATTCGGGCCTGGCATCTGTTTAGTTCTTATTTTTTGTGTTTTGCAACCTGAGACCTGAAACCTGAAAACCTCAAACACAAGCTGCCGCTATATCTTCCATATGAACAGCACTGTGACTCTGATGATAGATGCATTTTTCGTTACGGATCAGCAATACCTGCGGGGATTCGTGGGTTACTTTCAGATCTTCAGCTATCTTATTCGACAGGGAACGGTAAGCGATCAGGTTAAGATAATAGAAATCGACCCCGGCCGGCGCAGCCGACCGTTCCAGGCGGCTCTTTATCATACTGCTGGTACCGCAACGGGTAGAATGTTTATAGATCACCTGCGGATTTACTTTCGATTTTTCGAGAAGTTCGGTCAACTGAACTTCGGTGGTGAGTATATTCCAGTTCATTATTGTCAAATTTGAGATTCCAAGGTCATTTACTCAAGCCGCTGCTGATCAATAACTTTTTGTTAAAGATAAGCACAAAATCTGATAGATATTCGTGCAGCCCCGAAGGGCGTATTTCAAATTTTCGCCGGTTGGTATTGCCACCAACCAGGGCGTACGGCAATAAATGAGCACCAAAAATCATAACAACAACCATCAGCATTTTTTCAGGGGGCAGTCGGGAATACCCACATTGCAACCAATAAATAAAGCATTTGATTGACTGAAAATCTTATTCCCAAACCGGTTAATGGATTGATGATTTTTGATGCAAAATACGCCAATGGCAGCAATGGCACAGTACAACAAAAAACCAACAGATTTTTTGAAAGAATAGGAATATTCAACAACTGTATTTTCGCTCTCTAACCTGCCGTTCCTTTATATGTCCAAAGCCAGGCATCCCCAATTTCTTCGTCTTGCACAATTTCAGTAAACACAAAATTATTTTTCTCTAAAACTTTTGTTGAGGCGTTGTGTTCGGGCGCTGTCTTTGCTGTTATTGTTACACCTGGGTCTGTCTGACAAGCGATAGTTACAAGTTCTTTGCTGGCAAAAGAAGCTATACCTTGTCCTTCAAATTCTTTAAATGTCCAATAAGCAATTTCAACTTTTCCGCCTTGGGGTTGTCCTACAAAACTGCAAGAGCCAACTATTTGGTTTTGTCTGACCACAAAGTAACCAACCCAGGGAAGGTTGAAACCGATTTTAGGATAAAAATCGTCATACATATTAAGCAACTGCTGACAATCGGCCGAAGCATACGTTTCATTTGTTTTGTCTTCTTGTAGAGTTATCGGTCTTAAATTCATTTCTTCGTGTTTGTCTGTTGCATTTATACTAATTGCAATGTACTGTCACCAACAAATACATTGCCGTTATCTCAGTGGTATTGGCGGATAAACTTTTGTTTTGACTCGCAAACAATTGTTCCAGTTCTTTCTGCATCTCCGCAGACTTACCATTCTTCTCCGCAGCTTCAAAAGCATTCATGGTAGGACCGTAAAAGTTTTTGAATACCAAAACAAATTCAGACGGAGAATAAGAAGCGCGGAACGTCCACGGAGTTTTGGAGAATGTGATGTTTTCTTTTGCAATTCCGGCTTTGCCAAAGCGTTCAGTAATGTGGCTCTCTATGCCCCAGGTCATCGGGCTGACAAAACCTTGGGGTGGCGGGGGGGTGTAAGCTGAACTGATTTTTAATATCTGAGCTACAAGAGTTGGGTCGCCCGGTATCCAGTTACCCATGATAATTTTTCCACCCGGTTTTGTAACCCGCACCATTTCTTTAGCTACATTAAATGGATTGGAGGCAAACATTGCACCAAACACACTCACCACGTTGTCGAACAGGTTATCTTCCAATTCACTTAAATTACAAGCATCACCCACTTTGAAAATACAATTAGTAATCCCCGCTTCCTTTGCGCGGTGATTTCCGGCTTCAACCAAATTTCCCGCAATATCCACCCCTGTTACATCTGCACCGAGGTTGGCTGCGGGCAATGCGGTCGTACCATCTCCACAGCCAAGGTCGAGCACTTTCATTCCTTTGGTAATGCCCAGCCTGGCTACCAACTCTTCACCGCTTTGGCGCATAGTTTCAGCTATGCGGGTGAAATCGCCTTTTTCCCATAATACTTTGTTTGGATTCATAAATTAAATTGTTTAATGTCTGAAATGCCGCAAAAATACTGTGGTATCAAACGAATTGCTTTGTTACGAAGTCCAAAAGATTGACTGTACAGGTCAGTCTTTGCGGTATTGTGTTGGGGATAAGCCAAACTTTGTTTTAAACGCCCGGTTGAAATGAGAAACATTCTCAAAACCCGATTCAAAGGCTATTTGAGAAACACTAAATGTATTTGTTTTGAGCAGGGCAACCGAATATTCCAACCGCTTATTGATTAACCATCTTCCGGGCGATTCCTGATATAATTTTTGAAAATCTCTTTTAAAAGAGGATAAACTCCGGTTGCATAGTTCAGCATAATTTTCGAGTGAAAGATTATGCCTAAAATTAGACTCCATAATTTCACTTACAGACGGAGGTTGATTTCTACAGATCGCTTGAAAATAATTCGAAAGCGCGAGATTGCTTCGGCTTACCAGAATACTAAGAATTAGCTCTTTTAATTTTAGTTTCAATAAAGCTTCGGATGGTTGTTCTTTGCCTGAGAAATAGGAAAGAATGGATTGATAAAATGTATTCAGCCCCACATCGTTGTTCACTCTGAATACGACTTCGTTTGTAGTAATGCCTGTCTTGGATTTGGCAAATTCTAAAGCATATTCTTCTACAACACGGCGGATGAAATTATCGGGAACAAAAAAGACAAGCAGGCAAAACTCTTCGTTAAAAAATTGTTCAACAATGGCAGCTCCTTTTTTGAAATAAATGGATTGTCCCGCTTCGGCCAAGAAACTTCCCTGCGTTGTATGCCATGTCTTTTTTCCGGTTACCACATGCACAAGGTAGTCGATATGGCTCCATACATCTACAAACTTTTCTTCGAGGGGGCACTTATATTCCGCAAAGAGTAATCCATCAATTTCAAACTTATTGTAATTATTGGATTTGATATGTCGGTACAGGCTAATCATGGAACAGTCATTCAGTGTCTAATTTTACTCTTGTCGATGGCTGCGCTATCGGCTATGCGGCGGACAAAACAAGATACTTATACCCTACACCTTATACCTTACCCCTTATACCCTCTTCCTCACACCTACCCCGCCAGTACGTCCATCGCTTTTTTTACACTGCCATGTTGCAGTAAAATGGTTTTGGCTTCGTTATAATCAGTAAGCCCAGCTTTCTCCATCAATATTTTTATCGCCCGGTCGGTGATCTTGTCATTGATCAGCAATACATTTACCATGCTGTTATCTTCCACCCTGCCCAACTGTATCATAGTGGTGGTGCTGATCATATCGAAGATCATTTTCTGCGCCGTGCCGCATTTCATCCGCGTGCTGCCGGTAACAAACTCCGGGCCCGTGATCACTTCCACCGGGATATCAGACGCAGCCGCAATAGGCGATTGGGGATTACTTACGATACAACCGGTAGTGATGCCAGCTGCCCGGCATTCCTTCAGTGCCGCCAGCACAAAGGGTGTTGTGCCACTAGCGGAAATTCCTATCACAATGTCTTTATCGGAAACAGCATGCTCTTGTAGCGTGCTCCAGCCCGCCTCCGTATCATCCTCTTTCTCTTCAGGCGCTTCAATAAGATGTTCCGCCCCGCCGGCCAAAACTACATTCACAACTCCTTTGGGTATTCCATATGTAGTGGGCAATTCAATAACATCGAGCACGGAAAGGCGGCCACCGCTGCCGGCGCCCAGGTAAAACATCCTTCCGCCATGCTTCAGCTTATCCACAATCGCAGTGATCAGCTTATTGATCTGGGGTAAGGCCTTTTCAATAGCAAGCGCTACTTTTTTATCTTCCTTATTGATATTGGCCGTAAGCT
>CAZREP010000064.1:0-23455 GCA_964599035.1 uncultured Terrimonas sp.
TCGGTCTGCGTTTGCCATGCCCAGTCGCGGTTAAGGTCAAAATTATAGTGGTTGGTACGCCCTCCCGGCCAGGGTTCACGATGCTCTCTCGCTTCTAAACGCGGGTTGTAGCTCTTGCCCGCCACACTGTTGAACCAGTTTACATAGCGGTCGCGTCCATCGGGGTTGATGCAGGGATCGATCACCACAACGGTATGCTGCAGCCATTCCTTTGTTTTACTGTTGGCAGGGTTCACCAGTTCATATAAGGTAAGCATAGCTGCTTCGGAAGAGGAAGCTTCATTGCCATGCACATTGTAGCTCAGCCACACAATAACAGGTGTATTTTCTACCGGCGCGGCTTTGTCCTTAGCCATGTTGGACAGGCGCAGGTTATTTTTGCGGATATTTTCGAGGTTATTGATATTTTCCTCCGATGAAATAAAAGCCACGATCAATGGACGTCCTTCATTGGTCTGTCCATAGGATTGCAGCTTTACCATAGCCGGTACGGCGTCAGCTACATAATTAAAATAATTAATGATCTTAAAATGAGGAGTGTATTGCATCCCGGGCTTGTAACCTAAAAAAGTTTCGGGCGATTGTACCTGCGCGGATACAAGCATGTGGGCTGCCAAAAGCATGAATAAAAAACCAACCCTTTTTTTCATGAGGTTTTCATTTGATGCGGCAATTTAAGAAACCATCAGGCATAAACCACGGAATGAGCTATTTATACAATTAAAATTCTTTTAGTAACTTTCACGCTTAAAATTCTTCAATGAAATATTGGTCTGTTTTAACTTTTGCGTTAACGTTAACGTCCTTTTGGGGAACAGGGTGCAAAAACCAGTCGGCATTTACTTTAAACCCGTTTACTTATCAAATTCAAAAAGAAACCACCAGCTCCAATGGAGCCGTCGTTTCGGCCCATCCACTTGCCAGTAAAGTAGGTGTAATGATGCTGCAGCAGGGAGGCAACGCTATTGATGCAGCCATTGCCACACAGCTTGCCCTGGCTGTCGTTTATCCGGGGGCAGGCAACCTGGGAGGAGGAGGGTTTATGTTGGCCCGGCTTACCAGCGGGCAAACAGTGGCTATTGATTACCGGGAAAAAGCACCTGCCACCGCAACGAGAGACATGTACCTTGATAGTGCAGGTAATCCTGTTCTGCGTCTTAGCCAGTATGGCCATTTATCTTCCGGTGTACCGGGCACCGTGGCAGGGTTGTTTGCTTCTATGAAATATGCAAAGCTTTCATTTCAGCAATTGGTGCAGCCGGCTATTGAACTGGCCGAAAACGGGTTTGCTTTAACGGAAGAGGAAGCCGCTTCCCTGAACCATGCGCAGGAAGCATTTCGGCAATACAACACCTCTGCAACCGCTTTTATAAAACAGGGAGGATGGAAAACCGGTGATACGCTGGTGCAGACCGACCTGGCGGAAACCCTGAAACGCATTCGCGACAAAGGACAGAAAGGCTTTTATGAAGGAGAGACTGCAAAACTGATCGTTTCGGAAATGAAGAAAGCCAATGGCATCATTTCCCTGGATGACCTCAAAAACTATGAAGCCAAAGAGAGAAAGCCGGTTGAATTCAACTATAAAGGATATAGCGTTATATCCATGCCCCTGCCAAGCAGCGGCGGGATCATTATACACCAGTGCCTGAAAATGATCGAACAGCGGGATATCGGCAAGATGGGTTTTCATTCGCCACAGTCTGTGCAGCTCATGACCGAGGTGGAAAGAAGGGCCTATGCCGACAGGGCCGAATTCATGGGCGATGAAGATTTTGTGAAAGTGCCGGTAAAAACATTAACAAGCGATGCTTACTTACAGGAAAGAATGGCCGACTACGCTCCGGGCAGGGCTGGCAGCAGCCAACTGGTAAAAGCGGGAAAGATCTATCCTGAAAGCGAGGAAACAACCCATCTTTCCGTTGCCGACAAATGGGGCAATATAGTGGCGGTTACCACTACGCTCAACGGATCTTACGGCAGCAAAACCGTAGTGAGTGGCGCCGGTTTTTTACTTAACAATGAAATGGACGATTTTAGTGTGAAGCCGGGTGTGCCCAATATGTATGGGGCTTTAGGCAATGATGCCAATGCCATTGAGCCTGGTAAAAGAATGCTCAGCTCTATGACGCCTACCCTTGTATTAAAAGATGATGATCCCTACCTGGTGCTTGGCACGCCCGGAGGCACCACTATCCCTACTTCCGTGTTCCAGACGCTGGTGAATATCATTGATTTCGGATTAAGTACTTCCGATGCGGTAAATATGCCCAAATTTCATCACCAGTGGATGCCCGATGAGTTGTTTGTGGAAAAGGATTTTCCCGCAGGCGTTGCAGATTCTTTAAAAGCAATGGGCTATACCATCAGCCAGAGAGGTAATATAGGTAGAACGGAAGTGATCAAAATAAAAAAAGATAAGACGGGGAAGGGCTATCGCTTTGAAGCCATTGCAGATAAGCGGGGCGATGATGCTGCAGAAGGGTATTAAAAGAGTAAGAACCATGTAAGCCATACGGCAGGAATAATCCTTATATAATAGTGTATTCCGTCAAATTAATGTACGTTTGATAGAAATTATATTATATATAAATGGAATCATCCAGGAAATATGAATATACCGATCCGGAACCTAATATGCTGGAAGATCCTGCCGAAAGCTATCATGTAACGCCGCCTTCCCGACACAAAGGCTTTGTTTTTGAATCGGAAGACGACCGGCTCATAACAGATGCCACCAGACCTGCCATCGAAAAATTACAACTCTTCACGCAAATGCTGCGTAGGAATGCTCTGTTCTATAAGCTCAGGCGTAAATAAATCACCTGTTGAACAAATAAGAGCATTAAAAAATACACTCACCTGCGTCCATATAGCATAGTAGCAGGTGAGTGTAAAGTAATACAGGAGATGATCCTATGATCCGAACAATCCTTTTATCTTGTCCATTAACCCGCCTGCGCTGCCTCCGCCTTTGTTGAACAGCAGCATTAAATCCTGCAGATCGGTATCGCCATCCCCGTCAAGATCAAGTGCACCACTTCTTACTTTCGAAAGCATATCCTGCAGGTTGAGACCTGCGGTTTTCCCGCCGGACAGGCTGTTGAACAAACCCTGGATATCAAAGCTGCTGTCGCCGGAATCATTTGTTCTTTGTACCAGGCTGCTTAACACACTGGGTACCAAGCTACCAGCAATACTTCCCGCAGACCGGCTGTCGAGACCAAACTTGTCCATCAGGTTCTGAACAACTCCACCAGAGATCTGGTTAGTAACATTGCTGCTTTCCACAGCATCCTGTCCACCAAATATTTTTAAAACATCCTTTAACCCTCCCTGGGAGAGCAGCCCCTGCAGACCGCCTGCAATGGAACTGGATGCTTCAGTGATCACTTCTTCATTTTTTTCATTCGGAACGGCCGGATTGTTTACAATAGCCTCTCCGGCATATTGTTTTACAAGATTCAAAAGATTGTCTAACATAATTGCTGGTTTTATGCTATTTAAGTTAGTCTTTTTAAATGAAAGGTTGCTTTCCGTGTGAATATTATTTGTATTTAAAGCCCGGAAATACAATCTGCCCACTCTATGTCGGATGTCAGGATGTCAAACGGCATCTGAAAATGCCTTGCCCCTGAGACCTGCATCCTGAAACAATCCAAAGTTGGAAGAAAAGGATTTTTATTTCCGGTCAAACAGCGTATCCAACAGTCTTGCAGTTATTATACAGCATATGAGTGGGAATATGCTGAGCAGGTGGAGCAATTTTTTATCGGAAGATGGTGAAAAAAGCTGGCGCAAGCCATAGAACTGGGGGTTATCGTAAGTTAATCATTCCTTAAAGGCGCCGGGCCCTGCTTCAGAAATGTAATTTTTTTACGTTTCGTATTGGTACCGAATTGGCACATCGAAAGCGTTTAACTATTTTTACAGATCAATTTCCCAGCCTGAAAACTACACGTAAAATATTAAAGGTCGTATTCCTGTCATTGCTGTTCCTCATAGTAATGACAGCCATCCTGATCAACACCACCCCTGTTCAAAACTGGCTGGTGAAAACGGTTACGCACAGGCTGTCTGAAGACCTTGGTACCAAAGTGGCAGTGAAGCACGTTAATTTTGCGCTCTTCAACAAAATGAACCTCGAAGGAGTATATATTGAGGACCGGGGAAGGGATACACTTTTGTATGCAGGAAAAATAATGGTGAACATTACAGACTGGTTCTTTTTCAAGGACCAGGCAGAGCTCAGGTACATAGGATTAGAAAATGCGACGATCTATCTTCACCGGTCCGACTCTGTGTGGAATTACCAGTTCCTGGCGGATTATTTTGCATCGCCGTCTTCCTCACAAAACAAAAAACAAATCACCTTCTTACTGAAAGAAGTAGCATTAAAACATATCCATTTAAAACAGCGGGACGAATGGCGCGGACAGGATATGGAACTGGCATTGCGGCAACTGTCGCTAAAGGCAGATGAGATCAATTTTGCCAAAAAGCTGGTCAACATCCACACGCTTATAATGGATGAACCCGTGTTTACCATAGACGACTATGCCGGACGCCGCCCGAGGATAGCAGTACGCTCTACAGGCAATGCCAAAGACGTGGCAGAAGCACCTTTCAATATCGGGGGATGGAAACTGCTTGTTAATGAGCTCACGCTTAATAACGGTGTGTTCAGGAATAATAAGGAAGTGCAGCGAAAAACATATGATTATTTTGATGACAGCCACATTCATTTTTACGCTATTAACGGGAATATCAAGAAAGTGGCATTGATAAAGGATACATTGTCTGCATACATCAGCCTGGGCACGAAAGAAAGATCGGGCTTTACGGTTAAATCGCTCACTTCCAAATTCAGGATGCAGCCGGGCGCTATGATATTCGATAGTCTTGATATCAGAACGCCCTACAGCCATCTTACGCATTTTTATGCCATGCGGTACGACGATTTCAATGACGACATGAATGATTTCATTCGCAGGGTGAAATTAGAAGGCCGCTTTACCAACAGTGCCCTCCATAGTAAAGACATCGCCTTTTTTGCCCCGGCGCTCAGGAACTGGAACCGGCAGATAAGGATAGACGGTAACGTCAAGGGCACTATAGATCATCTGGATGCAAAGAACTTTACCATCGCATCGGGCAAAAACAGTCGCCTCAATGGCGATATAATAATGACCGGACTGCCCGATATAGACTCCACGTATATTAACTTTAAAGCCAATGACCTGCATGCAACCTATGCCGACATTGTGAAGATCTTTCCCGACCTGGGAGAAATTACGGATCCCCGTTTAAATACGGTCAGTTATATCGGGTTTAAAGGAAAATTTACCGGTTTTTTACGTGATTTCGTTACCTCCGGCTCCATTCAAACTAATCTGGGTGCTATAACATCCGACCTCAATATGAAATTCCCCGCTAAAGGGCCTGCCACATATTCCGGAAAGATATCAACAGAACATTTTGATATGGGAACGTTCCTGGGTGTGAACAAGCTGGGCGCCCTTTCCTTTAAAGGAAATATAAAGGGCAGCGGCTTTAGCGCTCAAACCATCAAGGCCGACCTGGACGGACTGTTTTCTCATTTGCAGTACAATAACTACAGCTATGAGCACATTGCAGTAAACGGGCATATCGATAAAAAACTTTTCAAAGGAGCCGTTGATATTAACGATCCTAACGTGATCGTTGTGCTTGACGGGGACATTGACTTTAATAATGATAAGCCTGAATTCAGCTTTTTTGCCGATATACAAAGAAGCAATTTAAAGAAAATGGGATTTGCCAGGGAAGATATGAATGTAATAGGCAAATTCGATATGAATTTTAACGGAACAGACATAGACAATTTTTTGGGCTCTGTTTCATTATTCGATGTGGCTGTTACCAAAGAGAACCAAACCTTTGTTTTTGATACGCTTACGCTGAGTTCGCAGTTAATCGGCCCGCAAAAGATATTACAACTGCGCAATACTGAAGCGTCGGCCTTTTTGATAGGAGATTTTACCATTCGCGAGCTGCCCGAAGCAGTAAAGCAGTTCTTAAACAAATACTACCCTGCTTATATACCTCCTCCGAAAAAGACAATAAAAGATCAGAACTTTCTTTTTCAGTTAGATGTAAAGAATATAGACCAGTATCTCTCGCTCATCAATCCTTCTTTAAAAGGGTTCAACAACAGCACCATTGTGGGCTCGCTGAATTCAGCAACCAATCTTATGGCCATCAGCACCATGATCCCCCATGCCTCCTATAAAAACCTTACTGTACAGGACTTCCGCCTGACCGGACTGGGTAATATGGACAGCCTGAAATTAACAGGTGTAATAGGCAATACCATTGTAAATGACAGTCTTCAGTTTCCGGGAAGTAAAATATCCATCACTTCCGGCAACAACGTGTCGCAGCTTGGCATAAGCACCGCCGCAACCCAAACCATTAATGATGCCAGGCTGTCTGCGCAGATCACCAACCTGGAGGATGGTGTAAAAATACATTTTGACCCTTCAAGTATCGTACTGAATGAAAAAACATGGAAAATAGACGAGGGAGGTGAATTAACGCTGAGCCGTTCCTACATCGACGCCAGGAATATTAAGTTCAGTAATGGCAACCAGGAAATATCCCTGGTGAGCAGGCATTCCGATATCGGCACCTGGGATGATATTATTGTTGAAATGAAAAAAGTAAATATCGGCGACTTTATCCCTTTCCTGCTTAAAGAGCCCCGAATGGAGGGCATGGTTTCCGGAACGGTCACTATTGAAGACGCATTCCGCAATATGTATATTTCTTCCGAACTCAAAGCGGAACAATTCCGGCTCGAGAATGATTCCATAGGGATGGTTACCCTTACCGGTGCATGGGATAATAACAACAGGAAAGCAATCTATGAGGCGATATCCGATAACAGAAATTATAAATTCAGCATTGCAGGCTCATACGATATATTAGATTCCCTGCACCAGGAAATCAATGCCAACGCCAATTTTGACTACACCAATATTCACTTTCTCGAAAAATATCTGGGTTCCATTTTCGGCAATATTAGGGGCTTTGCCACCGGCAACCTGCGCATGAAGGGCGATATAAAGAAGCCGGATTATATCGGTTCCATAGATGTGAAGGCAGCAGGGTTAAAGGTGTTGTATACGCAATGCTATTACACTTTTGACAGTGCCAGGATCGTATTTACGCCGGGCAAAATTGATTTCGGTACCATCTCCCTGCACGATACGCTCCCGCAAAACGGGAAAAACGGGCTCAATACCGCGCTGCTCACAGGAGACCTCCGGCATGCTAATTTCAGTGACTTTGTATACAATATCTCCATTAATACCAACCGCCTGTTATTGCTCAATACCACCAGGTCTGATAATGATATGTTCTATGGCAAAGCGATAGGCAGGGCGAATTTCAGGCTCAGGGGGCCGGAAGAAGACATGAGAATGACCATCACCGGAGAGCCGGTTGACAGTTCTGCCATTTATATTACATCGTCTTCCTCGAAGGAAAGCGGCAGCGCAGATTATATTATATGGAAACAATACGGGCGGGAAATGAATGTAGACGCTTTAAGCTACGATGCATCGCAGCTTAACATTGATCTCAATCTCACCGCCAATAATTATACCCGCATGTACATGGTGCTGGACGAATTGACCGGCGATATTATAGAAGCAACAGGCAGCGGCACACTGAAGATACACACTGGCTCCAGCTCACCATTCACCATCAATGGCAAGTACACAATAGACAAAGGATATTACCGCTTCAGCTTCCAGGAAATATTTAAAAAACCTTTTGTACTGCTGCCCAACGAAGGGAGCTATATCCGCTGGGACGGCGATCCTAACCAGGCCGAAATTAATATAAAGGCGAAATATGCAGCCAACGATGTAAAGCTAAGCTCCTTGTATGCCGAACAGGGTCAAACCACAGATCCCGAAGTGAGCCGGCTGAAGAGCGAGAGAACGGACGTGGATGTACTGTGCACGCTCAGCGGCTCGTTAGGCAAGCCCGATATATATTTTGATATTGCGTTAGCCCAAAACAGTGATGTAAGGAACAGCCAGCGCCTTCTTGGCGATTTGCAGCGCATCAACAATGATGATAATGAAAAGAACAAGCAGGTAGCCTACCTCATCGTATTCAGAAGCTTTGCTCCCATTGGCCAGTATAATGTGCAGCAAACGGACGCCACTACCTTTGCCTTTAATACGATCTCCGAATACATCTCCGGCTATCTTACCAGTTCCCTTAAAACCCTGCTCTATGGACTTTTCAAAGATCCCACGCTTAGCGTGAACTTTAATTATACCAGGGCTTCCATTGACCCCACCGGCACAGGTACCTCTACCGGCAATACCGTAAACCTTACGCGCGATAATATCAGTCTTCAATTCATTAAGTCGCTGCTCAACGATAAGCTGGTGATCACTTTTGGCAGTGATTTCAATTTTGTAAGCAGCGGGTCGCAGCCTGCGCTGAATTCAGGGAGCACCAACTTTCTTTTCCTGCCCGATATTACCGCCGAATATAAAATTACTCCCGATGGAAAATTCAGGGTAAGCTGTTTCTACAGGAGTAACTTTGATGCATTGTCTACTACAGGTAAAAGAAACAGGGCTGGAGGAAGCATTTCATTCAGGACTGAGTTTGACTCGGAACACATCAGAAGAAAAAAGCAGCAACTGAAAGAAAAGCAGGAAGATAAGGAAAGCGATTCAACAATAGTGCGACTGAACTGAACCGCAGGTCATAAGAATCTTATTTCCGCTTCCCGTTCCTTTTTTTGTGCCTTCATCTTTTTCTCCTCCCTGTTTTTCTTATGGGTAAGCAGGCCGTATGTGGCTACCGCAACAGAAACGATAATAGACAGATGGTATATCAGAAAGCTGTCCTGCAGATCTCTTTGATCAGGGATCATGTAGCTGAAAATAAAAGTAACTACAGATATGCCATATTCAAATAGCAGGGCATAGTATATGAATTGCAGCGTGTATGCCATATCATAATGCCTTATTCCGTTGGTATAGTGCACAATGATCCATATAATATACATCAGTATGGTAACAAGTCCCACTCCTACCAGTATGGTTTCAGCCAAACCTCCAAGGTGCGTAATTACTGTTACAAGAAGCGCGGTGCTTAAAAATGCCGGTAATATCTTTTTTATGCTCTTTCTTATCGCTTCAATGTGAACCGTCTTGTACAGGATAAACAACATGATAGGAGCGTCTGCGAGGTTAAACACCCGCTCTGTAACAGTCATGAACCTGCTGCCGGCAAATGATGCGCTCATGAATAATAAGTTAACAGTACCTGCCAGCACCCAGTAACCCGCAAACCAGACAAAGGGGCGGTATGGAAGCAGCTTTCTCACAATCACAATAAATATGGGCACAAAAAATGAAACAGCCGCTATAATAGCAATAACATGGTATGCAGAGGGTGCGTCTTTCACATTCTACTGGATTAGCATATAAGCGGTAAAAATTATTCTTTATTGCCATTCATCCTTTATTGTAGCGTTTTTACCCGAGATTCAGATTGCAGGAATTACTATCCTGCACGGTATACAACTCAGCTAATATGCTGATTGTAAGGATTTAAATAGTTACGCGCACAGTTACGCGCTTTATAAACCTATGTTTAAAGAAGATACGTGAAAAAATATTTCAAACTTTATAAACAGATATGCCTGAACGGGATATGCTCCTACCTTTGCCTAAACTACCCCACATGGCGATATTAATTACAGGAGCAACAGGATATATCGGCTCGAAGCTTGCCGCCCGGCTTGCCTTGCAGAATGATACTATCCACCTTTTATGCAGAACGACGCCTATGCTCCCTGAATTTCAAAAGTCCAATATTAAAATTTTCAGGGGCGATATCACAGACCCGGAGTCACTTAAGCCCGCATTGGAAAACGTAGACAGGGTTTACCACCTTGCCGCTTATGCAAGGCTTTGGGCTAAGGATGCATCCGTTTATCATACCCTTAATATTAAGGGAACTGAAAATGTGCTGGCTGCAGCAAAAGCCGCCGGCGTGTCAAAACTGGTATATACTTCAACGGCCGGCGTAATAGGACCGTCTAAAGACAAGCCGATGACGGAAACCGGCCCGCGGATTACGGGTTTTTTTAATTTATATGAATCAACAAAAAGCGAGGCGGAGACAATTGCAACGGGATATGCAAAGCAGGGCCTGGCTGTTTGCATCCTTAATCCTTCGAGGATATACGGCCCCGGCTACGATACAGGCAGTAACCCAATAACCAAGATAGTGGAGCTTTACATGAAAGGAAAATGGAAAGTAATACCCGGTACAGGAAATGATATAGGATCCTATCCTTTTATTGATGACGTGGTAGCCGGTCATATTAACGCAATGGAGAAAGGGCGAAGCGGCGAGCGCTATATTCTTGGAGGAGTAAATGCAACATTCAATGAGCTCATGACTATTATAAAAAGATACAGTGGTGTTGAAAGAAAGTTGCATCATATTCCCTTTTTTGCGTTGAATGCACTTAGCCACATGATGCTCTGGAATGCGAAGATCACTGGAAAATACCCCATGATCACACCTGACTGGGTGGCAAAATATAAATATCACTGGGCATTAGACAGCAGCAAGGCCATACAAGAGCTGGGCTATACCATCCGGCCGCTTGAAGAGGGTATAAAGGAAACGGTGGAATGGATAAGGCAGAACAGGCTATAAAGAGTGCCTTTATTTTGTGAACACAATAATTTTACCCGCACAATGAGCAAAGGATGCGTCAGGTTGCGAAAAGAGGATCATCATATTGATGGCATATTGAGCTTAATGTAAATAAGTTGTATAACCGGAAAATGAATTGCCCTGCTCGTTTGCCAGGATTACACCACAGCTTTGGTCTCCTTGCGCTTCATCGAAGCAAAGGGCTGCAGATGTTAAAAAAATGTTTTAATCATTCTGATAAAAGGAGAAGAGCAATATTATTTTTTTCTACAACCTGTTGCCCTTATGGCGCAAAGACCGTGCCCCGTGAAGGAATACGCCTCTTGCAGACACATCAGTTGAAGTGGAAATCGCCACTTTCTCACACCAGGTAAATGCTGGACGTGAACGCCTATGTCAATAATTTTAATTTACTTTGCAGTACAGGTACCTACTCCCTGGGAAAGCTTGTTGTAAAAAACAGAGCCATGAGTACGGTTACTTTAAAGGAGAGAAAACCTTATTTTACAAAAGAAACAGAAGATATTTTTCAGGATCTTCGGGCAGAAGCGAAAAAAATTGTGATCAGATTAACGCCCGAGAGAAGAAACGAAATATTATTCAAGGCTTTCCTGTTCCCCTCTCTATATTTCTTTTGCTGGGCCTTTGCGTTGTTATACGGCGCCAATTCATGGGTATTGTTTGCCTGCTATTTTTTTATGGGCATTGCTATTGTGCTGAACTATCTTAACGTTGTTCACGACAGTGTGCATTATACGATCTTTAAAAACCGCCGTCTGAATGAGCTCTATATTTATCTATTTGACCTGATGGGCGCCAACAGCTTTATCTGGAAAACGCGTCATATCCGCTATCACCATAATTACCCCAACGTAGATGGATGGGATACAGATATTGACCAAAGCGCACTGGTAAGGGTGGCGCCGCATTCCCCGCTATCTCCATTTCATAAATACCAGCATATTTATCTTCCTTTTATCTATCCCCTGTTTCTTTTCAACTGGTTGCTGATCCGCGATTTCAGGGATTTTTTTGATAAAAAAAGAACCGTGCAAAAACTGATCTCCTCCATTCCCCGGGCCGAATATGTGAAATTGTTCGTGTTTAAGCTGTCGTTCCTGGGAGGTACACTGGTATTACCTAAAATACTATTGGGTATTTCGTGGGTGAAAATTTTTGCTGCCTTTTGTGTGATGATCTTCACTGCCAGCATTTTTGCGCTGATCGTGCTGCTTCCGCCTCATGCCAATACAGGCGCCGATTTTCCCCTGCCCGACCAGCAAAAAAGACTGCCTTACAGCTGGTTCATGCATATGCTGAGAACCACGAATGACGTAAATGGTGAAAACTGGTTCAGCCGCTTTGTAATGGGAAATTACAACTATCACATTGTACACCATCTTTTTCCCAATATTCATCATACTTTTTATCCCGAAATTACCCGTGTGCTGAAGCAGATGGCTGTTCGGTACAACCTGCCTTACAGGAGCTACCCGCTCGGTGCATCACTAAAAAAGCATTACCAGCTCCTTAAGCAGAACAGGGCGGAGTTTGATCTATGGGAGGAATCTATGTGAGGTTTGATTTGAGATTTGGGATTTGAAATTTGAGATTTTTAATAAATGGAGCTGGCGATCACCACCCTTTTCTTTTCCTGAAAATGATTTGATCGTAAACTCCCAAACTATAAACCATAAACTATAAACTTCCCCCTCACAAAGAAACAGCCGCATTGTCTATTACCTTACCTCTTTCTGTACGCATTGTTCTTGCAGGAAATTTACTGATCACCCGGTAATCGTGGGTTGCCATTATAATGGCGGTGCCATAGTCTTTTGAAATATGGAACAGCAGTTGCATGATCTCATCGGATGTTTCCGGATCAAGGTTCCCCGTGGGCTCATCCGCTAATATCAGCTTCGGGGAATTTAACAGTGCACGGGCAACATCCACACGTTGCTGCTCCCCGCCAGAGAGCTCAAAAGGAAATTTGAATCCTTTTGTTTTCAGCCCTACCTTGTCCAGCACATCATTTATCTTTTCTTCAATGAGCTTTTCATCTTTCCATCCAGTGGCACGTAACACAAATTTCAGGTTATCATGCACATTCCGGTCTGTAAGCAATTGAAAATCCTGGAATACAATACCCAGGTTCCTTCTCAGGAAAGGGATCTTCTTCCAGTCCATATCCCTCAGCTTATGCCCTACTACAGTACCCTCTCCCTCCTTCAGCTTCAAATCGCCGTACAAGGTTTTGAGCAGGCTCGATTTGCCGGAACCGGTCTTCCCCACCAGGTACACAAACTCTCCCTTGCTTACGCTGATATTCACGTCCTGCAAAATAAGAGAGCTCCCCTGGTAAATATTCGCATGTTCCAGCTCTAATATAGTTTCTGCCATAATTCGATCCTCAATGATTTCAAAGTTATGATTTACTGCATTTTTGCAAAGAACGGATACTTTAAGCTAAGAATTAAGCTAAAATTGTTTTTTTTAAATTAAACTAAAGAAATAGTTGTAAAACTAAATATTTAGTTTATCTTTGATCCCGGAATATCATTAACCCGGTATTATTTAAACATCTTACATTATGAGCTCAGTTAAAAATCTTACCAAAGCGGAAGAGCAGATCATGCAGGTTTTATGGAAGCTGGGAAGCGCTTTTTTGCGCGAACTGGTGGATGCTATGCCCAACCCGAAGCCGCACCAAAATACGGTGGCTACCATCTTAAAAATATTAACGGAAAAAGAGTTCGTGGGCGTTGAGCTGTTTGGACGTATGCACCGGTATTATCCGCTCATCAGTAAAGAGACTTACTCCAAAGCCACCATGAAAAATATGGTAAAGGGCTACTTCGAGGGATCCTTCAGCAACGTGGTTTCTTTTATGGTAAAAGAAAACAACCTGAGCCTGGAAGATCTTGAGCGCCTGCTGAAAGAGCTGAAAAAGCAGGGTAAGTAGCAGCTCTTAGCCACCCCGTCTCATACATCAGAAATCATACATCACCAATCATAAATCAATATCTATGCTCCCAATAGCATACTACCTGTTGAAAGTGATCATTTGCTCAGGGATCTTATACGGCTATTACCGTATAGCGCTTCACAACAAGATCTTTCACCGCTGGAACCGGTTTTTCCTGTTGGGCGTGGTGATCACCAGCCTGAGCTTTCCACTTATCAGGATCAATATCCTGCACAATCCGGCAGACGACGGCCAGATCGTAAAACTATTGAACGTGGTAACCACCGGCGATGAGTATGTGCATGAAGTAAGCCGCAATGGCAGCTCTCATATCAGCGGCGAACAGCTGGCAATGGCGGCATATATTATGGTATCTCTTGCTTTACTGGTGGTGCTGGTTCATACCCTTATCAGACTGAGCCGTATGGCGAGGCATAATCCCCTTCAAAAAATACACCATATCCTTCTTGTACAAACGGAGGAAAAAGGTACCCCATTTTCTTTTTTCCGCTATATTTTCTGGAACCGAAACATCGATCTCCACTCGGATGTAGGGAACAAAATATTCAGGCATGAGATGGTGCATGTAACCGAAAAGCACAGCGCCGACAAGCTGTTCATGCATATTGTGCTCCTTTTTTTCTGGTGTAATCCCTTCTTCTGGTTGATACGGAGGGAAATGAATATGATCCATGAATTTATAGCCGACAGCAAGGCCATAGAAGATAACGATACCGCCGCCTTTGCCGCTATGGTATTGCAAGCCACTTACCCGCAGCAAGCATTCGGGCTTACCAGCAGCTTTTTTTCATCTTCCATAAAAAGACGCTTACATATGCTTACACAAATACAGTATCATCCCCGCATCAGCTATATCAGCCGCGTATTGGCGCTGCCCCTCCTCGTTTTTGTTTTTGCAGCTTTCAGTATTAAGATCCGGCAGTTTTTACCAGACAGCAACCAGGGCATAACCACATTGATGAAGCCTGTGACAGTGGTGATTGATGCCGGGCATGGCGGTAATGATAATGGAGCAATCAGCCCGGGTGGAATAAAGGAAAAAGACATTACGCTTTCCATAGTGAGAAAAGTGGCTGAACTGAACAACAACAAAAATATCCTTATCATACTTACACGGGAAGGCGATGTGCTGCAGCCCGTTAAGGAAAAAGTAACCTTTGCCTTACAGCAAAAGCCCGATGCTTTTATATCGCTGCATATCAATGCTGCTTCTCCAGGGACGGAACCAAGATCAGGATTTGAAATACTGCTATCCCAGTATACTACAGCCTATAGCAGGCAGTCGCAATTGCTGGGCAGCCTTTTAGCTACGGAAATAGAAAAAACATATGGTGTCACTCCTGCTCTTACGCAAAGGAGAGGACAGGGCGTGTGGGTGCTCGATGCGCCGGAGATCAGCTATCCCTCGCTATTACTCAGCTGTGGGTATCTGAGCAGCAAAAGCGATCTTGCATTCATTACCAGCGAAGCCAACCAGGAAAGAATCGCAAGGGATATTTTGACCGCCATTGAACGGTTTGCAAAAGCCAAAGAAGAGATTACCGTCCTGCCCCAAAAAAGCAATCCGGTGCTTCAGGGCGCCTCTGCCCGGGAGGCCAAAAACAGTTTGAATACCAGCCCGCATACCGCTACTCCGTTACCGGTAAAAAAGCAGAGCCAGGCCGATACCCTGCCGGCGAATGTCAAATCGGTGGATATCACCAGGAATAATGAAGTGATCGTTATTTATAAAAATAATACGGCAGAGAAAATAACAAGGACCGAGGCCATTAAACGAGGGATCACTCCCGTTGACAAAATAGGTATCGATCTTAGCGGTGGTAATATGCGTATGATGGATTCTGTTTTATTTTTTGTTGAAGGAGTGGAAATTGACAGATCAGGACAGGAAAAGATCAATCCCGATGATATTGAAAGCATAAATATTATAAAAGACAAACAGGCAACGGATAAGTATGGCGAAAGAGGCAAAAACGGGGTAATTGAAATATCCTTAAAGAAAGAACCTTCTGCTGCCGGGGACAAAATAATATTTCAGAAAGTGGAAAAAGCCCCGGAATTCCCTGGTGGTAAATCCGCATGGACAAAATATATTTCCGGTGCCATCAATAAGGCGATCGACTCATTACAGGAAGAGAACAAAAGCGGTACATGCATGGTGCAGTTTATTGTGGATACCAAAGGAAATCTGAGTGAGATAAAACCCCTAACAATGGAGGGTACGCTTTTGTCGAGAATAGTGGTTGACGCGCTTAAAAACGGTCCCAAATGGATACCGGCCAGGCAAAATGGTCATGTGGTGAAGGCCTATCATCAACAGCCTGTTACCTTCCAGATCGCTGAAGAGAAATAGGAAAAACTTATGCCGAAATTTTCTCATGTTGTTGGTGTTTGTGAGCAGATAATGAGGGAGGCATCACCAACAACAGAAGAGGAAAGTAATTATTATAATGATAAAAGGTAACTTGTTATTAGTAACACTTTTTTTTCCGTTTGGTTTCAATAAGTTTAAAAGCTTTATCAATGGGTATAGATGGTTCTTTATCTTCCATAGCTTCATCATATAGACGAATATCTTCGAGCTCTTCAAGCTCTTCCATTATTTTTTTATACTCTTTTATAGACAGTACAACAGAAATTTTTTTTCCTTTATTGTCTGTAATGTATTGCGGGGTATACATAAATAATGATTTTTTTACTTGCCGGTGTTCCCGGTATCGCTGCTGTTAATATGTGTGGTGTTTATAACAGGTCAAATGTAAGGCTTTACGACGAAAAGAGCCATTGGCAGCAGTAGTAATTTTACCGGTAAATGATCCCATAAAGTTGGTATAATATCCGCAAAGTAGCGATATTCCTGCCGAATAGCGGACAAGGCGTACAAGAGAGTGACACAACCCATGCCTCATAGCAGCACAACAGCTAAGTACAAAAAACAACCCTGCACCTTATGCCCTGTTATGGAGACCGTGTAAGCTCATTCATGGTAAACCGCAGATCACTGATTTTTCCACGGAATGTTTGCAACTTTCCTTCCAGTTCCTGCCCCTGCAGTTTTCCACAGGTAACAAACCCATTCCTGATCTTTGTCAGATCCTGTGCGTATTTCGTACTTAAAGCAATATGATTATTGAACTGCACTACCAGCTCGCCTCCGGCAGAAAGCTTCAGCCAGAGATGTCCTTTTGCTGCTGGTAATGTTTCACTTTCGCTTACACTGCCGTCGGCAAGCTGTATACCGATCTTACCTTTGTAAGCATATAAACGAAAATTATTAAAGTAATCGCAAACCACACCCCCTTCATCAATACCTTCCAGGTAACCGGTTATATGCAGCACCTCCGGGTTCCACAAGTTTTTGTTGAACGACATTTCCATTGCACTTCCATTTTGTGAAAGCGCATAATTTTTATCGAAGAATTTGGGCAATGTTCCTTCCACGATCATCTCCTCCGTTTCCCCCTGCCGTTTCAGCTCTCGGTCTAACAGCGCCGACATTTCTTTTAACTTACGTTGATACGCCGGTATGGAAGCCAGGTTTTTAAACGATACCCTGTCCGTATTCAGATCGAAAAGTTCTTCGGGAGGCCGGTAACTGTACCGGTCAAGCAGGAACTTCGCTTTGGGATCGGTAGCGGCTTTTTCAACCCAGGAATCAAAATAAAATTCGTTTCGCTCCACCTTGTCAATGTGGGTAATAAAGCGCAGACCGGGATGATAATTTTTAATATAGTGAAAACCATCGGCGGTAATAATCGACCTGGCGGGTACATAATTATACCAGAAATGCGGCTCCACTGATGTTTCTGCGAAGATGTACGGATGATGGATTTTCGTTTTCCCCAATAGCACATTTTTAAAAGATTTACCATCCAGTTCCCCGATCGCGGGCCCGCCGGCAATATCAATTAAGGTGGGCGTGAGATCAACCAAAGAAACGAGTGCATCCGACACGTTGCCCCTTGCCACTTTTCCCGGCCAGCGTACCAGCAGCGGCACTCTTATTCCCTGGTCATAAACCGTCCACTTGGCCGAGGGAAACTGCGCTCCTTGGTCTGAAAGAAAAAAGAATACCGTATTATCTTTTTTCCCTGACCTGTCAACCGCCTGCATTACTTCCCCCAACATTTTATCTGCTTTCCCGATGCTTTGATAGTATGCTGCCAAAGCCTGTCTTGTTTCTTTGGTATCTGCCAGGTAGTCCGGCAATTTCAGGGTAGCAGGATCAAAATCGCGATTGGGGAACCAGGGCACATGCGGCACCCAGGGCGCCACTACTAAACAGATAGGCTGCTGCGGGTTTTGCTTAAAATGTTCTTCGATGGTCCGGACAGTTTCTTTCTTCCTGTCTAACCTGTTTTCTACGGGAGCGTACCTGCCAAACTCCTCGCCCACGTGTTCAAAGGGGAAATTGTCCAACGGCGCCATATGAATTTTACCCGCGATAACCACCCGGTATCCCTCTTTTTGCAGATAGTGAGGTAAGCTACTCGTTGCCGCATGAACGGTAAAATGGTTCATCTGGGCTCCATTCCGGAAAGGATACAGGCCGGTGAACATCGCGCTGCGGGAAGGTGTGCACATGGGAGAAGCCGCGTAAGCCTTCGTAAAGCGCATTCCCTCCGCAGCCAGCTGATCCATATTGGGCGTTTTCACTTCCCGGTTGCCATACGCCCCGATATCCTGCTGGTTCTGATCATCAGAAAGAAAAATAATGATGTTAGGCTTTGCCTGCGCTATAACTTCCGGCATACAAGTACCCATCATCACAATTATTATTACGCCGAAAAACAAATACCTGAAATTGAAAACTGATCGAAAGCGGATGATCTTTTGTTCCATAATACAACTACTTATTAAATTAGAGACGAAAGAACTTTGTTGCCGGTTGATGGGGACACCAACCGAAACGGTCTGCCCACAGGAAGCGTGATGCTGCAACAATTTGAAATGGACATCATTTGCGATATCCTCATCTTTTAATAAAATCACTAATTTCGGAAAAATTATCTTTCTAATGTCAGATTACGGTATACTGGATGAAAATGAGTTGCTCGATCGGTTACAGCAAAGCGATCATGCAGCCTTTTCCGAAATATACCAACGCTTCTCCCTCTTCCTGTTAACATACGCTCATAAGATCACTCAGGATGAATCGGAAGCCCAGGACATCGTACAAACTATCTTTACCAACCTTTGGGCCAACAGAGAACGGTTGTCTGTCAGGGGACCCCTTTTTAACTACCTACTGCAAAGTGTCCGGTATGGATTTTATAAATCTCTTCGCAGCAGGCAAACATTCAGCAGGTACGAAGCCGATTTACAGAAATTCCTCTTAGAGGAACGCTCCACCACCGATGAATATATACTGGAGAGAGAACTAATGGAACGGCTCGAAAAGCTGGCGGAAAACTTTCCCGAACAGATGGGCAAGGTTTTTATTATGACCCATTTTCAGCACCTTAGCCCCATTGAGATCGCTCAGAAATTGAGGATATCAAAGCGAACCGTGCAAAACCTGCTCAGCCAGGCATCCAAACGTGCGCGGCTTGGTATAGGTCTTGTTATTGCGCTTGCGGTACTGTCTCCTAATCCTGCTGAAATACAATGTATTAGAAAAAGTTTAGAAAATATTGTCATTTTTTCGTGAAAAATATCCGTCTCAGGGTTCATATAACAGATGGGGCATTAAGTCCCTTATGGAATCATGGACAATGCAAGACAAATCATTGATAAATACCTGGCTGGGGAGTGTACAGCAGAAGAACGTGCAAAGTTGCTTGCTCACTTCAACCAATACCTCGATCAGCAACCCGATATCATATCGCCGGAAGCGCTAATCCAGCTTCAGGAGCTCACCTGGCTGTCTATTCGTGAACAGACTGAACAACCGGCTACCGACCTTATTAAGAATACCAAACACAGATTTCTGAATAGTCGCAGGATATTGCACTGGATACCCTATGCGGCAGTCATTTTTCTTACTCTCGCTATTACCCTGTGGTACCTTTATAGAAACCCGGGCTCCGGTGATCCATCCGGGCTTACACAGGTCGCTGATATTGCACCGGGCGGTAATCGCGCTACGCTCACTCTTACTAACGGTAGTACGATCAATCTGAGTGAAGCGCATGAGGGTATTATCATCGCTGATGATCGTATTTCTTATAAAGATCATTCACAGGATATCGTACAATTAGATAAGTCAGCAATCTATGATCTTGTGCTGAGTACGCCGAAAGGCGGTACCTACCAGGTGACCCTGCCCGATGGCACTAAGGTTTGGCTCAATGCAGCATCTACTTTAAAATACCCATCAAGATTTGAGGGAGCCGAACGGGTAGTAACGTTTTCGGGAGAAGGCTACTTTGAAGTAGCAAGGGACATTCATAAGCCTTTCAGGGTGATCAGCGAAGACCAGCAGGTAGTAGTGTTAGGTACCGAATTCAATATATGCGCTTATCCCGATGAAGATACAAAGAAGACCACACTGGTAGAAGGAAAGGTTAAGGTTCTATATACAAACAGCGCAGATGATGCTCATGCGGTTGAACTCGCTCCCTCTGAACAGTCGCTGCTCAAAAACGAACAACTCACCAAACAATGGATTGATGTAACCGGCGAAATATCCTGGCGTGAGGGTGTTTTTGCTTTCAGGAAGGAAAGCCTGGAAAGCATCATGCGCAAGATCAGCAGGTGGTACAATGTGGATGTGGATTTGCAGAGTGACGTAGCTCAACGGACATTTACCGGTACGGTATCAAAATATGAAAATATCAGCGGCATATTGGAAACGCTCGAGCTCACCAATGTGCTGCATTTTGAGATCAAAGGAAACCGGCTGATTGTCAAGCCTAAATAAACATTCTCCTGTTTCATGAATTAAAAGTGAATTTTTATACACCAAAGCAATCAGATGTACAAAATATTTACCGGTAAAGTCTTACGCCAGCCATTGTATAGCATACCAAAAAACCAACTACTGATGAATCTAACTGTAACATTATTTTCGGTGATTGTATTACAAATGTCAGCCATTGGTTCAATAGCACAGCATATTACGCTCAAAGAAACCAATGCCCCGCTTGCAAGCGTACTGAATAAAATTTCCAAACAAAGCGGTTATTTTTTTCTATACGACGACGCTGCTATGCACCTGGCTGTTCCCGTTGAGATTGAAATACAGAATGCCAGCCTGGACAAAGCCCTGAGTATCTTATTTGCCACCCAACCGTTTGATTATACCATCAAGGGCAAGACCATTGTGATCAAACTGCGGGACAATAACCCTCTTTTCCAACACAGGGATATGGTAATGCCCCCACAGTCATTCCGGATCACAGGGATGGTATCCGATGCACAGGGAAAGCCTGTTGATGGCGTAACGGTTTCGGTTAAGGGAACCACGCTGGCTACCCGAACTGATACACAGGGTTATTACAGCATATCGGCGCCGGACGGGAACACCACACTTGTATTTACAAGTGTTGGTTATGCAAAACAGGAATTAGTGGTGAAACAATCAGGGACACTCAATGTAACATTGAAAATTGCCGTCTCCGATCTTGATGAGGTAGTGGTGGTGGGTTATGGTGAAGTTAGAAAAGGAGATCTGACGGGAGCGGTTTCTTCTGTAAAAGCCACTGTTTTTGAACAATCGAGGCAAAGCTCATTTATCAATAATATCCAGGGACGGGTAGCCGGATTGCAGATTGCCTCTGGCACCGGGGAGCCAGGGTCGGGATCGAAGATTTTAATCAGGGGCGCCAATTCCCTGGTAGGCAACAGCCGTCCGCTGGTAGTCATTGACGGTATACCGGTTAATGAAAGCGAAGCGCCCATTGCCAATGCACAATTTGGCGCCAATGCCCAACGCGATCCGCTCAGTTCCATCAACCCGGCCGATATTATATCTGTTGACGTATTGAAAGACGCATCCTCAACCGCCATCTATGGGGCCAGGGGCGCCAATGGCGTAATTCTGGTAACCACCCGGAAAGGAAAAACCGGAGCGGCGATGGTAACTTATGACGGCCGCTATGCCATTTCACAAACCGCAAAACGAATGAAAATGCTGGGCGGCGATGACTGGATCAACTACCGGAAAGACTGGGTATTACTGCCGGACAGGCAGAATATCATCTATGGCTATTTCCAGGACTGGCTGTTCTTCGAGAACCCTTCTGAACTGGAGCCTTCCCGAAAGATCCCACGTGATGTATATGCGCTACCCCAATTCAACTGGCAGGATGAAATGTATCGCAGCATTGCCAACTCCACAGCACACAACATATCCATTAGCGGAGGTACTGCCACCACAAAATTCTATGGCAGTGTGGGCTACAACAAAGAAGACGGACTTTTTATCAACAACGGCTATTCACGGTTTAACGGCAGGCTGCGGCTTGATCACAACAAAGACCGTCTCGGGCTTTCCTTTGGACTGAATGGCACTTTTTCCAGGTATGACGGTGCAGTGCAGTCCGGCGATGGCTATGCCAATATCGGTGTGATTCAGACGGCCATTGTATCCCGGCCTTTTGTTTTTGAGAATCCGCTGGCGGTAAGCACACAGGGCGGATGGAAGATACCCACAGATAACCTGAACTATGTAGACCGCAATATCAGTACGCCAAACCTGTCGTCCAACCTTGTTATCAATTATCGTCTGTTAGACGGGTTGTATATCGGGAATACACTGAGCGGAACAATGGTTACTTCTAAAGTGAATGAATATTACAGCAAGAAAACACCATGGGGTTATTACCTGAACGGCAGGGGGGCGATCACCGCCAGCGACTGGTATGGATGGACGAACTTCAGCACACTTAGTTATGAGCGGGTTTTTGCCAACCGGTCGCGCCTCAATGCGCTGGGTGTATTTGAGGTCAGTGGCAGCAGGTATGAGAACCACTATATTATAAAAAGCAGCTTTGCCGATGAATCTACTGGTATACACGATATCAGTAAAGGTGAAGAGCTGCAGGCAGCAGGTTCGGGGGCAGGTATTGCAAACCGGCTGTCGTACCTGGGACGACTCAATTATGATCTTAAAGACCGGTATCTTTTTACAACCAGCCTGAGGTTAGACGGTTCCGACCGTTTCGGGCAGAACAAGCGCTATGGACTTTTCCCATCCGCTGCCTTCGCATGGCGAATTTCCAAAGAATCCTTCCTGGACCGTTCCTGGCTGAATGATCTCAAACTCAGGGTCAGCTATGGCGCCACCGGGAACTCTAATATTCCCGAGTTCCGGTACATGGCCACCATGGGCAATGTTTTTTATGACGACAGGCTCGGCATGATACCTACTTCATTGCCTAACCCCGACCTGAAATGGGAAACCACCATCCAGTACAACGCCGGCATTGATGCCGCAGTTTTTGACAACCGGTTAAAACTCACTTTAGATTTTTACACCAAAAAGACCAATGACATGCTTTTCCAGGCCATTGTTCCGGCACAAAGCGGATTCAAAACCCAATGGCAGAACTTAGGCAGGGTTAATAACCAGGGAGTTGAAATGGCACTCACGACCTCCAATATCCGCAGGAGAAATTTCTCCTGGGAAACAACGCTTACTTTTAGTTTAAATCGTAATAAGGTTGTTGAGATCGGAGACGGATTGTCTATCGCGCCGGTAGGCGCAGGTTATTCAACAACCTCTTATATCAAGCAAAATGTGGTGGGACGTATTATGGTCGGGCAACCCATTGGCGTGAT
>CAZREP010000065.1:0-7679 GCA_964599035.1 uncultured Terrimonas sp.
AAAGGAGGCGAAAGCCTCCTTTAATTTGTTCCCAATCAGCTATTTTTACCGGACACTAATGAATCCGAAACCCAAGCCCGAAATCCGATCCCTAACTACAAACTTGTAACCTGAGACCTGAAACCTCACACCTACCAGATCGTCGGTATCATCCCCCGTATCCCCATATCCACCACGGGTTCCCCTTTCAGCGGATCCCATTTGCCATTATTGATCACATCCTTCCATTCAAAGCTTTTATTGGTGGAAAGGGATACTTCTACTATAATATTCTCTGTTTCCCTGCCTGTGATCACCAGCTTGCCCGGCACAAATGCCGCTGTTACCACGCAGGATCCACCCGGTACAGGTGACGTATCAAAAATGGGATTCACCACGGTTGTGCTGCCTTCAGGCGACTGACCGGAAGCGGTATAGATTTCGTTAAACCCTTCCCCGCTAATGGTAGTTTCAAATCCCCAATATCCCTGCTTGCGGTTGCCGTCAACGGCAAGCGACTGGCTTTGGAGAAGATAAGAGCCGATATAGGTATTAAATCCGATAAACGATCCAATCGTTCCGGATAGATCCCGGTCAATTGTTATATCATAAGTGCTGGTATCAGTGGTAACCGTAATGACCGTGTCGATATGATATTGCACTGTATAATTCTGGTAGGCCAGTGAAACGCGAAGCCATTCATATTCTCCTGCCGGGATATCTTTAAGGGGCAGGGCATAAAACACTTCATTGTTCCCGGCAAGCACAGCACGTTCAAAATCAATAGCGGCTTCTCCACCGGCATTGGTCTCATCTGCTTTATAGAGTATCGCGCCTTTGCCCAATGGCGTGGAAGCATCGGGTGACAATTCAATATAATGTGCACTCATGCTGTTGAAAACCGGGCTCTGGGCAGCATTGCCACTGGCAACGGGAACAGGCTGCCCCGTGTTGCCAAGCCGCTGCTGTGTTGAATCAAACCTGTAACGAAAGATCAGTTTTGCTTCCGTAACCTCGCCATTGTCTACTTTAGTGCAGGAGATAGCACTCATACATAACAATATGCAAGCAGCCAGGTAATGTTTCATCGTATCATTTTATTGCTAACGCTGTTAGCTCAAACAAAATTGCGGCTGCCGGCCAGACTGCCGGTCAGTTATTCAATTTAACAAATCCACCGTCAATTGGGTAATCGCAGCCGGTAATAAAGGAAGCCTCATCTGAGCACAGGTACAATGCGAGGTATGCAATTTCTTCGGGTTTGGCCATTCTTCCTATGGGCTGTGTCTTGGAGAGCTTTTCAAACATTTCACCTTCCCTGCCGGCGTAATCTCTGGCTAAAAAGCCATCCACAAAAGGCGTATGCACTCTTGCCGGGGAAATGGCATTACAGCGGATATTGCATTTGATATAATCTTTTGCAACCGAAAGCGTCATAGCTGCAACAGCACCTTTCGCAGTTGAATAAACGAACCTGTCTGGAATACCCACCATTGCTGCTATAGAAGCCATATTCAGTATGGAGCCTCCTTTTTCTTTCATAAAAGGAATAGCCTCATGAAGACAGTTGTATACACCTTTGATATTTACGGATACAATACGGTCAAAATCTTCTTCCGTGGTATTATCTGCCTGCCCCACATGCGCAATACCTGCATTGTTAACGAGGATATCTATAGCGCCATGCTTTGCCGCAATTTCTCCAATTACAGCTTTCACATTCTTCTGGTCGGCAACATTACATTTACAAAATGCAGCCTTATTGCCGGCATTAATAATTTCCTGTACTGTTGCATTACCGCCCTTCTCATCCAGGTCAAGCACATATACCTGCGCACCCTGTTGTGCAAGCACTGTTGTTATCGCTTTTCCTATTCCACTGCCACCTCCTGTAATGATAGCAGTTTTATTGTCTAATCTGAACATGATCCTGATTTCTGATTTCTGATTTGAGATTTCTGATTTGAGACCCCCACTTTCAAATTTCCACATTTTCAAATTATCACATTATCTTACAAAGACACCCCTCTTTTCCACGGGATGAAATCGTCCTGGTTCAACTGCACCGCCTTAGGGATCACTTCACCGCTTGCTGCCTTAATACAATATTCCAGGATCTCCGCTCCCATTTCTTCAATGGTTTTTTCACCTTCAATGATAGGACCGGTATCAATATCTATAATATCCTTCATCCTTTTTGCAAGGGAAGAGTTGGTGGCCACTTTTATAGTGGGACAAACCGGATTGCCTGTAGGAGTGCCCAGCCCTGTTGTAAATAAAATAAGCGTGGCGCCCGAGGCGGTTTTACCTGTAGTAGCTTCCACATCATTACCGGGTGTACAAACAAGGCTCAACCCGGGCTTACCTACTTTTTCTGTATAATCCAGCACATCCACCACCGGCGAAGTACCTCCTTTTTTTGCAGCGCCTGTAGATTTTATGGCGTCCGTGATCAGTCCGTCCCTGATATTGCCGGGTGAGGGGTTCATATGAAATCCTGACCCCACCTTATGCGCCATTTCATCATAGCTTTTCATTAGATGCATGAACTTGCGGGCTGTAGGTTCATCTACTGAACGGTCTATGAGGTTCTGTTCAGCACCGCACAGCTCGGGAAATTCAGCCAGCAGTATTTTTCCACCCAGCGCCACTACCAGGTCGGCGCAATAACCCACCGCCGGGTTGGCAGATATGCCGCTAAATCCATCACTCCCACCGCACTTTACACCAATACATAAGTCGGAAAGGGGGGCAGGCTTTCTTTCCTGCTTGTTTAATTCCGTAAGCCCTGTAAATGTTTGGCGGATCGCCTCTGCCACCAGTTGCTCCTCACTTTGCGACCGCTGCTGCTCAAAAACATACAGGGGTTTGTCGAAGCCGGGATTACGTTCTTTAAGGTAAGTAAGGTAATCCTGCACCTGAAGGTTCTGACAGCCCAGGCTCAATACGGTTATGCCGCCCACATTGGGATGATCGGAATAAGCCGCTAAAAGCCTCCCCAGCGTAGCCGCGTCCTGGCGTGTGCCGCCGCATCCGCCCTGGTGATTCAAAAATTTTATGCCGTCAATATTCTTAAAAACCCTTTGCTGAACAGGGTCGGGTGCTATGCTGTCAATCTGCAAACCGGTAAGATCACTACCGTTTTTGTAGGCGTCCACCAACTGTTTGGTATACGACTTATACTTATCCGTTACAGCATAACCCAGTTCATTATGCAATGCTTCCCGGATCACGTCCAGGTTGCGGTTCTCACAAAAAACCGTAGGAAGGAACAGCCAGTAATTAGCCGTACCTACCCTCCCGTCGCTGCGATGATAGCCGTTAAACGTCCTGTTCCTGAATTTGGACACATCCGGTGCATGCCATTCATATTTTACGCCCCGGTAATCATAGGCATCTGCTGCATGTTTGGTATTATCCGTAGTCATACGACTGCCACGAGGTACCTCAAACTGCAGTTTACCAACCAGCACACCATACATATACACCGGATCGCCGGCTTTCATATCATCAATAAAAAATTTATGCTTGGCATTAACATCATCCACCAGGGTGTAGCGGCTTCCATTATGTTCGATCACCTCTCCTTTCTTCAGGTTGGTAAGGGCAACCAGTACATTATCCTTTGGATGGATCTTCAGAACTCTTGCTTTCATTAGTCAAATATAGTTAGTGGGGCATTCCGGGGGTTTTATCCTGAAACAGGAAGCGAAATTATTAAAATGAAAGGGTATAATAAAAAAATGAATTTGGGCGGAGAATGAGCGTACGTTACCAAAATGTGATACGGTATGCTATCTGCCCGGGTTATTAACCGGAACCTGTAATGCAATAACGGATAGCAATATGAACAATTGAGCTAAATGACAGTCAAAACATTCAAAACGTTACCTGCCTTCCTGATATTTGTTATCCCCCTTTCTTTCAACCATGCCACCCCGAAAAACGGCTTTCTAGTGCTTTCAACCACTTTTCACGCCTTTTATCCGACACGAATTTTACCATGCATAAGTTAATCCATTTCCTTTTGGGAAATCCAATTTTCCAAAATGTGCCGCGCAACAAGGCATACTTAATGGCATTGCCAAAAAATATACGATACAGTAAAGCAGGGGTATTTTGTGTGGTGATAACGGTAGTGCTCTTCAGCCTGGTAAACCTGCGCACCATTTTTAATCCATTGCCAGTATAATCATAACTGATGCCGGGGAAGATCACTTTATCAATAAAACCCTTTGTCATGGCTGGCATCAGCTCCCACCAAATGGGGAAAATAAATATAAGATGATCTGCCTGCTCGAGCCGCTGTTTATAATTCAGCACCTGCGGGTCTATATCCTTATATATTTTTTCACCCTCCTTTTGGGCACGGGCAAAAGCCCACAGGTCTTTTGAACGCATGACCGGGTCAAAATCATCCCGGTCAAGATGCATAAGATCAGCTTCATGTCCCGCCTTTTGGAGTCCTTTGATCACTGCCTGTAAAACCGCGCTGCAGTAACTCCCTTCATAGGGATGATTGAATACAATGGCTACTCTCATTGTTGAACTGTTTAGATTGTACAGTGCAAAATTGAGGTGCCGGCATACCAGGGAACGATAACAATTGTAAAGAAATGGATCAGCGCCGATTCCTGATCCTGCTTAATGAAACGGGTGTGATGCCCAGGTAAGATGCAATGTAATGTTGTGGCACGCGTTGCAAAATTTCAGGGCGCTGCTCTAATAGTTCATTGTATCTTTTCTGCGGATTATCTTTAATGCGGGAGAGAAAAAGGCGTTGGTAAAAGATCAGACGATGAAATATTTGCGCTTCAACTTCACTTTTAATAGCAGGGGAGTGATCTGTCATAAATTGAAAATCTCTTTTTGAAATGCTGTGAACGATAGAAGGCTCAATGCTTTCAATGGTAAACAGGCTGGGCTGACCGGTTTTAAAGCTTTCAACTGAAGAAACCGCCTCCCCTTCAAAGAAAAACTGGAAGGTAATGTCTTTACCATTATTATTAAACCAGCTACGCATGCAACCCTTTTCTATATAATAACCTGTTTTTGAAATTTGCCCCTCGCGCAGTAATACGGTTCTTGCAGAAATTTCCTGCCGCTTAAAAAGATGGCTGAATTTTTCCCACTCCCTACCAGGGAAAATAATGTTTTGCTCACTCATGTTACAACCCGGTTGTATTGTAGTTAAAATTAAATATAAATACTGATACCACCGGGCAAATAAGGTTGCATTTCAACTTTCGCGGAGTGCTGAAGCGATATTCCAAAAACAATAAGTGTGTTATAATAACCTGGGGAAACAGATGGCATAAGTGTTCAAATATTATATCAACAATTTTTATAGCAGACATAAGAAAATTCTGCTTAATTTGACCCATCATCTTTAACCTCAAAACCCCTTGTATGAAAAAGACTATTTTGTTTTTCGTTTTTATCATTTCTGTATATAATGTTTCTTCACAAAGTTTTATGCACGGCGCCGGTGTTGGCTTTCTGGTTTCCAATCCTTCGAATGCAGATACGAAGGTGTTTGCCACTTTGCATTACTATCCCCAGGTAGCTTTCCTGCAAACGGAGGCTTTTTCTGTTTCAGCCGGTATCCCTTTTACCGTTGGATTAACAGGCTCCTACAATGCGGGGTTTTCTACCAACGGAGGCTCCTATGAAGAAAATACCTTACTGGGTCTGATCCAGATCCCCCTAATGGTTAATTTTAACGGAGGCGCAGGATCGTCCAAAGAAAATGAGCAAAGAGTGGGTTATTTTATCGGCGGAGGCTTTGGCTATCACTCAACAGGAATAGAGGAGTTGCGGGTCACAGATCCTTTCGGTAATGAAGTTGACACCAGGAAGTATTACCAAAAAGGATTTGGCCCTGCTGCTAATGCAGGCCTACGTTTTGCAGTAGGCGCTCATCAAAAAAATATTGAAGTACGTTTTTCCTATATGAAAGGCCTTAAAGAATTTAAACTCTCCATGTTGGGCTTAAACGCTGCCTTTAACTTTTAAGGCAATAACTAATGAAAAAGAATTTTATGAGCTGCAAACTAACCTTTCATGCTGTTTTCGGACACTTTGCATTTTTTATTTTTACTTTCCTGGTAACATTGGGACTCTCGTTTTGGAGCGAGTGGAAAGTCTGGTATATTTCATTGATCACCCCATTAGCACTTTTAGGCATTGTTTATTGTGTATGGTTAGTGTATGATAAATCTCCCTGGCTTATTATTAATGCAAGTGGTATTACGTTCAGGAATAACCGATGGTTATTTGCTAAGCTCAAATTTATTCCATGGGCTACTGTCGCATCTTACTATAATTATACTTATCCTTTCGATCATGCAATACAACCTGAATATTTGGTACTTGTTTGTACAGATGGAAAGAAACAAAAAATCACCATATCCGGATTAGGTTATAGTAAAGATGAAGTTTTAGGGGCAGTAAAAAGATACTATTCTTCATCCGGAGATGCAGATAGCGAAGCATAATTCGACCTCAGGCAGTGTATGTTCTTCCGGAACGCTATCCTCGTAATATTAACATAATTAAAACCAGGCGATAGTGTTCCGAACCTTTTGAAGGTTGGCAATCCTTTAGATCATTCCAGCACAGGCCGCAACCATCTTTCCATATCCTCCCTGTTCATCCCTTTCCGCCGGGTATAATCTTCCAGTTGATCCTGCTGTATTTTACCCACCCCAAAATACTGGCTTTGCGGGTGACTGAAATACCAGCCGCATACCGATGAAGCCGGGTACATGGCTAAGGACTCTGTAAGTTGGATACCCGTGGCTTTTTCGCCACCCAGCAGCTCAAACAGCTTATATTTTTCTGTGTGATCGGGACAGGCGGGATAGCCCGGCGCCGGCCGTATACCCTGGTATTTTTCTTTGATCAGGTCTTCATTGGTCAACGACTCATCCTTTACATACCCCCAGAATGCTTTTCTTGTCCGCTGATGCAAACATTCCGCAAAGGCTTCCACTAACCGGTCGCACAGCGCCTGCATGGTTATTTTATTATAGTCGTCATGCTCGGCTTCAAACCTTTTAATATGAGGCTCAATTCCCTGTATCGTAACAGAAAAAGCGCCGATGTAATCCTGTATACCCGTAGTTTGCGGCGCAATAAAATCGGGTAAGGATAGATTGGGTTGCCCGGGTGCTTTTTTAATCTGCTGGCGCAGGGATTCCAAATGTATTGATAACTTACCATTCTTTACTTCAATAGTATCCGGTGCAACGGTATTGGCCTGCCAGAAACCTATCACTCCCTGGGCTGTAAGCCCTTTTTCGGCAATGATCCGGTCAAGCAGCGCATTGGCATCGTTATATAGTTTGGTAGCTTCCACACCCACTTTTTCATCGGTCAGTATTTGCGGGAAATTACCATGCAGCTCCCATGCTATAAAAAACGGCTTCCAGTCTATGTACTGCCGGATTTCATTAAGATCATATTCCTTAAATATTTTAGTACCGGTGAAAGATGGCACGGAGGCTACATAATTTTCCCAATCAATTTTTACTTTATTTTCCTGGGCGGCTTCATAGGAGATATATTGTTTAACCGGTCTCTTATTTTCAAAATCAGATTTAAGCTTCTGGTATTCTGCATGAATGCTTTTAAGAAAATCTTCCTTTTGTTCATTTAATAATGCGCCAGCCGGAGCGTTACGGTGGCTGGCGCATTAT